>JAFVFA010000147.1 GCA_017475725.1 Spirochaetales bacterium | reverse complement strand
TTTATGAAACGAAATCGTCTGTCCGTGTCTTTGGTCCTTGCATTGATTGCAGCTGTGTTCGCCCTGGCCTCATGCGCCACCACCTCAGAAAGCCGCATTGAGCCTGTGGATGATGAGTACAGGAACTACTACGAGATCTTTGTGTGGTCCTTCCTGGACACGGACAACGATGGAATCGGAGACCTGAACGGGGTTGCGGAGAAGCTTCCCTACATCAAGGAGAACGGCTTCAACGGCATCTGGCTGATGCCTATAACCGTGGGAACCAGCTACCACAAGTACGATGTGGAGAACTACTACGACGTCGACCCCCAGTTCGGGACTCTTGAGGACATGCGCAAGCTTGTGGCAAAGGCCCATGAGATGGACATAGACATCATCATAGACCTTGTGGTGAACCACAGCTCAAGCGAGAACCCCTGGTTCAAGGAGGCCTGCGCATACCTTGCAGAGCACGGACAGCCCGGTGGCCCTTACGGCGACTACTACAACTTCTCCCAGACGCAGAAGCAGGGTTACCAGAGAGTCCCCAACTCCGCATGGTACTACGAATGCCAGTTCACAGGCACCATGCCGGATTTGAATCTGGACAGCCAAACGGTCAGGGACGAGGTCAGGTCAATAATGGAGTTCTGGCTGAGCGATGTAGGAGTCGACGGCTTCCGTCTAGATGCCGTAACAAGCTTCTACACAAACAGCACTTCAAAGAGCATAGAGTTCCTGTCCTTCCTGAATGAGACCGCAAAGGCCATAAAGCCTGACTGCTACATAGTCGGAGAGGCCTGGCTTGGCAACAACAAGGCCGTCAGGGAGTACTACGCAAGCGGAATCGACAGTTTCTTCTGCTTCCCCCTTGCAACAGGAACAGGCCTTGTGGCCGATGCCCTTAAGGACATAAGAAGCACGCCGGGCGAGAACCTGGGCAACCTGATGCTGGAGCTTGAGGAGACCTATGACACCGGAATCCTGGCACCGTTTCTGAGCAACCACGACACCTCAAGGATCGCCTCCTTCACAGGAAGAAGCCAGACTGACAAGATAAAGATGTCACAGGGGCTCCTGTCTCTGATGAGCGGAAGCCTGTTCGTGTACTACGGCGAGGAGATCGGCATGATAAGCACCGCCGACGGAGCAGACCCCTACAAGAGAATAGCCATGAAGTGGTCTGACAAGAGCGTCTACGAGGGCTGGTGCTACACCACCCCGCAGGGCATAGCGGTGACGAAGGACAACTACTACTATCCTTCCGTGGAGACCCAGGAGCTTGATCCGGACAGCATACTCAACTACTACAAGGCTTCTCTGGCGATAAGAAACGCGAATCCGGAGATCGCACGTGGAGAGCTCGCCGTTCTGGAAAAGTACTACGAACAGTCCAAGTACGTCTGCATCATGCAGAGAACCTATGAGGGAGAGACTGTGACGATTGCTGTCAATCTTGACAGGGAATGGGCCCACGACATGAGTCTTGACCTTGGCGAGATCAAGCTCTGCGGACAGCTCTGCGCCTCGGATTCAGAGGATACGGTCACCTTCAACGCAAAGACAGGAGATCTTCACCTGCCACCTTACTCAATAGCTGTTCTCAGATAGCAGGCCAAACAAAACTCGAATTCAGATGAGTCTCTCCGTTGTCAATTATGATGTCCTGTCCAGTGCAGGACTGATTGATTGTTGTAAGGAAGTAGCACCACTGGGCTATCTCCTGTGGTTCTGCCCACTTCTTCAGCGGGGTCACGTCCATTATCCTTTTCCAGAGATCGGGATCATCCATGACAGGCTTGTTCAGATCTGTTCTGACGCCGCCCGGGGAGATGCTGTTGCAGGTTGCACCATACTTTGAAAGACGGAGGGCTACGTTTCTGGTATAGGCCAGAAGCCCGCCCTTGGATGCGCTGTAGACCGGGAACTCCGCGCCGGTGTGGGCAGATGCGGAGGCAATGACAAGAACACTTCTTATCGAGCTCTGGAAGGCGTATTTCTCAGTAACGTTGATGGTACCCTTCAGATTGACGTCTATGTCCCTGTAGGAACCGGACTCCGTCTGCACGCCAGCACAGTTTATGAGAATCTCCACAGAGTCTATCTCCGGAAGGGTCTCCTTGCTTGAGATGTCAGCAACGAAGTGCCTGTAGTCCGGGTTGTCTATTGCAGAATCTGCAATGTCCAGTCCAATCACCTTGTGTCCGGTCCCCAGGAAAAGCTCGGCCGTGGCCTTGCCTATTCCGCTGGAGGCTCCTGTTATCAGAACCTTCACGCAACCTCCCTGGCCTTTATGGCCTTGATCCTCTTCGTCAGCGGTATTGTGATCAGAGGCACGAAGAAAGCCTCGACCGCAAGTTCAATGAAAGTGCCTGAGATAGCCGCCGAGAATATGTCCTTCCATGCCATCTCATAGACAGAGAGCCCGATGGGCGCGAAGGCAAGGACCATGAACAGCATGTTGTCGACGAACTGTCCCACAACCGTAGAGAAGGCGGCTCTCAGGAAGAACAGGAAGCCATTGTCACTTCCCTTCCGCTCAAGAGGAGCCTTGATCCTGGATATTATGTGCACATTGACGAAGTTCCCCACCCAGAAGGCCGCCACCGAAGCCACGATGGTCCTTGGGCCGTTGGAGAAGATCTGGGCAAAGGCCTTCGACTGCTCCTCGTACTCCGGAAGAGAGGGTATGAACACTTCAAGACGTCCGATCAGCATGATGAAGAAGGACACCACGGCAGTTATCGAGACGATTCTGACGGATGTCTTCTCGTCCCAGACCTCCACTATGATGTTTGAGATCAGGAACACCATCCAGCTGACCAGAAGACCACCATCGCTGATGATGATCGGGCTTCCGTAGCTCAGACTCTTCATGCAGAAAATGTTCATTGTCACGGCAACAACACCGTAGACAAGCGCAAGACCTATCAGCCAGTCCTGTGAGGACGGCCCTTTCTTCGATTTCTCCATCTCTTCCTCTGCAAGGACGGATCCCGGAAAGGGACCCACCCTCTATAGTTTTGTTTTGTATACCGGAGGATGTTCTCAGGAAAGTGCGGGACAAGGTCCCTTACGAACTCCGGTTGCTCCTTTGAGGCACAGGCTCCAACGGCGCCTATGTGTTATACCAATTCGGATGCCGCTTTGTAAACAGTGTCGATCAGATCCTCGATGTTCTCGAGGTCAACGCTGGAGAAGGCGATTCTGACATGGTGGTCATCGGAACGGATGATCCCTGTCTGGTATTCGTTCAGAAGCCTCTGCCTGAGGTCCTCAGCATCGCACTTGCACCAGAAGCTCATGAAGTAGCCGCTGTTGAACGGAAGCGCCTTCAGGAAGTCCTCCCCCTCGTGCTTCTTCAGAGTCTCCTTGAGTCTGAAATACCTCTCCCCGAGCTTCCTGACGCCAACCATCTTGTCGCTGCTGTAGCTCTCCCTGGTCATCCCCTTCAGGAGGATCTGCTGGCTGGACATCGTGCAGTTGGACAGGGACCCTCTGATGGCGCCCATCGTCTTCTGCATCAGGGCATCGTACTGCTCCTCTGTCATGCCCTTGCAGCCGTAGGTGATGAAGGCCACCCTGAAGCCCCAGACCATGCTTTCCTTTGTGGCGGCGTCGCACTTGATGGCCAGGATGTTCTCGTCCGCATCGCAGAGCTTCGCGAAGAGGCTCTGGTGGAACGGCTCGTCATCGAAGAACAGCCCGAAGTAGGCATCATCCGTGACAACGGAGATCTTCCTGCCATTGGCGGCCTGCCTCTTGAGCAGATCGACTATGGCATCAGCCTCCGCCGGTGTTGGGGTGTAGCCGGTGGGGTTGTTCGGGAAGTTGAGCATCACCATGACAGGGCCCGTTGTGGAGGCGATCGCCTCCTCCATGCCCTTGACGTTGAAACCGTTGCCCGAGAACAGAGGAAACAGAACCTTGTTGGCCTCTCTCTGCTCGTCAAGGATCAGGTTGTAGTTCTCCCAGTACATGTCCGGAAGCACCACACTCCCACCAATCTCAAGGAAAAGAGAGCAGACAATGCTCAGGGCGTTGGTGAGTCCGCATGTCACAATCGGAAGGGACGTGCTCTTGCCCTCAAGAAGCGGGTTCTTGGCGACCATGTCCTCCTTCCAGACCTTTCGGAGTGCAGGGACGCCTCCCATGGGGGCGTAGGAGAAGATCTCCGAAGCCTTCATCGTGGGGGCGAACTGCTCCTTCATGGAAGGTATGTACATCACGTTGCCCTTCTCAAGTGCAACGCCTATTGTGGCATTGTGCCTGCTTGCCTTGGCCTTCGCCTCTGCGGACTGGACAAGGATCCCCTTGGGGACATACATCCTTCTTCCGTAGTCGGAAAGCAACTCCGCGGCGCAGGTGCCTTTCAGGGTTTCATTGAGATTTCTGGCAAGATCGTGCATATTTATACCTCCTGCATTACATACTACAATGCAGTATTAGTCCTTTGCGAACGGTTTTGTCAATATTCATGCAGTGAAGTCAGAACAACAGTCCCTGATCCAGAGACACTGGCCTTCTGTTGTCCGTCAGCACCCGCTCCATGTACTCACGATTCAGGTCAAGCTCGTTGACTATCCTGACAAGCATGTCCTCCGAGACAAGGTTCTGCTCGTTGAACAGGTACATCAGGGCCTTCTCCGCTATGAAGTCCGGTCTCAGGGCGTTCATGTAGACATCCTCGTTCGGATCACCCTTGTACCTGGCCGCCAGGTTCTTGTAGAGCTGGCTGCGCTTCATGTGGTACTTGAGGTTGTCTATCTCAGTCCTCAGGGCCTTGATGTTGCCCTTGTTGGCGTCCTCGGCCATCGGCTTCAGGGAGAAGAACGTGTACTCCTTCCCCGGAAGGAAGTGGTGCTCGTCACACCTGGATGCGTAGTTGGGGTTCTCGGAGCCGGTCTTCGCGCTGTCCCCGCCCACAACGATCAGGGGGTCGAAATACAAGGCCGGGCACTCCAGGCCGTCCACCGTGTAATAGCGGTATGTGTAGAAGGCGTCGCGGATGCAGTCCTCGTGCTCGCAGTATGCGGTCAGCGGAATCACGTCAGTGGCTATCTCCAGCATCAGCCTTGCCGTTGAGTTGAAGATGTCACGCCGGAAGTTCAGGATCAGAGTCGGGAAGATGAACATTATCCCCTTCTGAAGACTCGCGTTCCTGACCACATAGGCAAGCCTCTCGTCGAAGAAGGAGGCCTCGTCTATGATGTAGGTCCCGACGGTCGGGTTGTCCTCAAGGACCTTCTCGAAGTCGAATGAGTCCCTGATTCGGGCTATGTTGCTTCCGCACTGAATGTAGCCGCTTCTGAACGCCATGGCGTCATCCGGATACTCCGTGAAGCGGGCACCGTCTATCTGGCTTCTGATGAAGAAGACGTTGCGCCTGTCAACATCGCCTGTGCTGGTCATGGCCTTCACCTTGCCGCTCTTCCTCATGGCTATGTTGGCATCCCGCCAGACCTTGGCGGCGAACTCCGTCTTGCCGGAGCCCATGGGCCCTATAAGAAGGACCCTGCGGCCCGGGCGCGTGAAGTCGAAATGCGCGAATGTCTGGTGGACCTCAAGGGTCGGGAAGCCGAGACTTTTGAGAAAATCCTCGTTTGAGGGCTGGTCGAATGAAGCCATACTCAGTTGGCGGAGGTCACAATTGCGATTCCGGCGCTGCATCCAAGGCGGTTGGCACCGGCCTCGATCATCTTCTTGGCATCCTCGAAGGTCCTGATTCCACCGGCGGCCTTGACACCCACGTTCGGGCCGACGGTCTTTCTCATCAGAGCCACATCCTCGGCCTTCGCTCCGGCTGTGGAGAAGCCTGTGGAGGTCTTGACGAAGTCCGCACCCGCCTTGACGGAGAGCTCGCACGCCCTGACCTTCTCCTCCTCTGTCAGGAGGCAGGTCTCGATGATGACCTTCAGATGCTTGTCTCCGCAGGCCTGCTTGACGGCACGGATGTCAGCCTCCACAAGATCGTCCTTGCGGTCCTTCAGCCAACCGATGTTGATCACCATGTCGACCTCTGTGGCACCCTCCTCAACTGCGCACTTCGCCTCGTAGGCCTTGGCCTTGGTGCACATGGCTCCAAGCGGGAAGCCCACCACAACGCAGACGTTCACACCTGTACCCTTGAGCTTCTCGGCACAGAAGCCGGTCCAGCAGGTGTTGACGCAGACGCTTGCGAAATGCCACTGCTTCGCCTCTTCGCAGAGCTTTGCGATCTTCTCTTCCGTGGCGTTCGCAGCCAGCACGGTATGGTCAATATATGATGCTATGTTGTTCATTTCCATCTCCTTGTCTTTCTCCATAATCTTAAACCAAATTCCTGTTATTAACAACTTCCTTGAGCGCCCCATCCCCGTTATACTCCACGGTATGGAACTCTATCTGGGCACATGGCAGATCTCCCCTTCCGACGGTTTCTGGACGGACCAGAACCGGGGAGAAAGCGAGAAAACCGTCTCTTTTGCAATCAAAAACGGCATTTCAGGCTACGATTGCGCCCAGAGCTACGGCCACGGACAGGCGGAGCAGACACTTGGGAAGATCCTCAGACGACACCCGGAAGCCTCATTCAAGGTTGACACCAAGATAATGCCTACGGCAAAGGACCCGGAGGAGCTTGCGGTTCAGAGCGCAAGGCGCCTAGGACACGCCATAGACTGCCTGTACCTGCACTGGCCCAGAACCGGCTTCGACAACAGGGGCTTCCTTGAGAGGATGGCAACCCTCAAGGACAGAGGTCTGGTCCGCAAGGTCGGAGTGTGCAACCTGCCGCTCAAGGACCTTGAGGCCTTTGTGTCCGATGGTCTTGTGATGGACAGGGTCCAGAGACCCTATTCCCTCCTCTGGCCGGCAGGCTTTGACCAGGAGCTTGAATTCTGCCGCAGCCACGGCATTGAGATGGCAGTCTACAGCCCCACAGGAATGGGCCTTCTGAGCGGAAGGTACAGAGGCCCAGAGGACCTGAACGATGCAAGGAAGGACCTTTTCTGCTTTGACCCGATCTGCAGAAGCCAGTATCTGGACCTTCTGGAGCTTGTGTCCTCACTGGCCAGATCCAAGGGGGTCTCAAACACAAAGGTAGCCCTTTCTTGGGCAAAGCTGAAGAAGCCGGACATCGTTCTGATTGGCGCAAGGAGCACCACACAGCTGCAGGAGAACCTCTCCGCTGACGTCCGATTCACGGAGACGGAGGTTCGGGACCTTGATCTGGCAGCCCGAAGGCTTTCAGACAAGGCAGACGGAATCTGCACGAACATCTTCTCCTACAACTGGTGAAACAGGTATATTTGAGTCATGAGGGTACTGAAGGAAGAGAGAAAGGCCGAGCTCGTGGTGAAGAAATCCAGGTTCATCGCCATTGCGCGCATGTGCACCTCCCCTGCGGAGGTCAAGCGCATTGTGGACGAGACCAGAGCGCAGTACCCTGACGCAACCCATGTGGTCCATGCGGCCGTAATGGGAAGCCAGTTCTCATTCTCGGACGACCACGAGCCCAAGAACACAGCCGGCCGCCCCGCACTGGAGGTCCTGAAAGGCTCCGGCATAACGAACATAATAGTGCTGATAATAAGGTACTTCGGCGGTACACTTCTTGGAACAGGCGGCCTGGTCAAGGCCTATGGTGACAGCACCAAGCTGGTACTCGATGGCATAGAGACCGAAGAACTGGTTGAAAAATCAAGCTTCTCCATGGTTATAGGCTACGATCTCTACGAGAGAGTCAAGCTGATTCTCTCAGCTGTCCGCGCCGATGGCGTGTCCGAGGACTTCGGCACCGAGATAAGCATCTCAGGCATGGTGCCTGTGACGGAGAAGGAGACCCTCTCCGCCCAGATATCCAACCTGTCAAACGGAAGAAGGACCGTTGCCTTCGGGGCATAGAACACACTTTTCCTATTATTTCTCTTCTCTTGCCATATGTTCTATGATAGCGTGGAGGCAGGAGAGAACGAATGAAGAGAACCTTTCTGATCATATCCATAGTCCTGATTGCCTGTGCTGCGGTGTTCGCAGAGGCAGTCTCCGAAAACACGGGCAAGATCGAGATCAAGGCCCTTATCCTCCCGAAGTTCGAGAACGGCGAGCTGACAGGTGACTTCCCCGGAGAGGCACAGCTCTACTACGAGGCATATTGTGCAGGCGGAGAGGAGTACGAAATCACCGGTTCCACCGATGGCAACAGACTCTACGTAAAGGATGGCGTGGCTCTATACGTGACAGGAATGGGAAAAGTGAACGCCGCAATCAGCACAATGGCCGTTCTGTCAGACCCCCGCTTCGATTTCTCCAACGCCTACATAATCTCAACAGGATGTGCAGGCTCCGCAATGGGCACAACGGTGATGGGTGACGTCTTTGTGGTCACTTCGGTCATTGACTACGACCTTGGACACCAAGCTGACATCCGCGATATGAAGGACCAGGATGCGACTACCTGGTTCCATGACGCGAACTACGACAGCTCCTCCATCGTCAGGCTCAACACAGAGCTCACGGACAGGATCTGTGAACTGGTCAAGGACGCCAGGATCGAAACGACCCCAAAGACAAGGAACTTCATGTCAGCGGCCTTCGACGGTGCAGAGTGGGCAATCCGAGATCCGAAAGTTCTCAAGGGGACATCGGTCACGTCGGACAACTACTGGAAGGGGATCCACCACCACAACAACGCCCTTCTGATGACACAGACATATGGATGTGCGGATCCGTACACGACAACGGAGATGGAGGACGTGGCCATAGGGAACGTCTGCAAACGCCTTGGGATGCTTGACCGCTACATCATAATCCGAGACAGCGTCAACATGGACGTCTTCATGAACGGTGCATCCCCGGAGAGCCTCTGGGATCCGAACTTCGACGACAAGCTCTCCTCCGAAGACAGCATCGAGGCGGCGGACATCTTCAAGACTGCAAGATACAACAACTTCGCGGTCGGAAGCATCATAGTCGATGCCATCCTGGCAGGAACCCTCTGACAGAGAAACCCCCAAGAAAGCAGAAGGCTGCCCCGAAAGGCAGCCTTCCTCTTATAAGCCATGACGGCGATCAATTGTACTTGTAGAAACCCTCGCCGGAAGCCTTTCCGAGCTTGCCCTCGTCTATCATCTTCTTGAGACAAGCCTCCTGGGCCTTGAAGTTGTACGGCATCATCATCTTCTTGAGCAGAGGTCCGAAGAGTCCAGGAACCTTCTGGTACTGCAGGACGATGTGGTATGCGGTCTTCATGCCGACCACGTCGAAGATCTGGAACGGGCCTCTTGGGGCGCCTGTTCCAAGCGTCCAGGCCTTGTCGATGCTCTCCGGGTCAGATACCCCATTCACATAGAGATCGAGTCCGCTCAGAAGGAACGGAACAAGCAGGGAGTTCAGAAGATAGCCGTTCTTCTCCTTGTTCACAGGAAGGGCGACCATTCTGATCTCGTTGGCGAACTGGATCAGCTCTTCGAAGTATCTCTTGTCTGTGAGCGGCTGGGCCATGACCTCTGCAGTGTTGTTCGTCCAGATGTGGTTCGCGAAATGCAGCGACAGATACTTGTCAGGTCTGCCTGTGTACTTTGCGAAGGTTGAAGGAAGAAGAGTCGATGAGTTCGTCACAACGACAGTCTTCTCTGGAAGGAGCGGAGCCATCTTCTGATAGAAGGCGATCTTCTCCTTTGTGTCCTCAGCCATGGACTCGATCACAAGGTCCGCATCCTCGACGGCCTTTGCCATGTCCAGCTCAAGCTTGAGGCTCTTGTAGGCATTCTCTGCCTGTGCAAGGCACTTTGCCTTGTCGAATCCGTCCAGATCGGCGATTCCCCTTGCCCATACTGCAGGGTTCTTGCCTTCCGGTGTGTCCATGATCTCGATGATCTTCCTGTATTCCTCATAGAGGTTGTCGATCTTGGGCTGGGCCCTTCCGATTGAAGCCTCGCTTCTGAGCCATACAGTCACGTCGAATCCACAATATGCGGCCTGATATGCAATCTGGCTTCCCAGGACTCCACCACCAGCCACAACCACTTTTCTGTATCCCATGCTTTTTCCTCCCCTTACTTGGGTTTATGTTCCAATCATACATATTTTTCCATGTCGTTTCTACATTTGGACAGGGGTAATGTGATAGAATATAGGCATGATAAAAGTTTCAAGTTTTTCGTCAGACATAAACAGGGCAACCCTTCTCTCAGAGAGGAACAGGGTCCTCTTCGAGGAAATGGAAAGGAATCTGGGACAGCGGCTCGTTCCTGCACCAATAGAGGACTACGATGCGGACCTCAAGCTGATCTTCATCTCCTCCGGCGGCAGCGAGGGCAAGTTCCTGAAGGCCTTCGGTTCCCTGAAGGCCCCCTACTACCTTCTGACCAGCGGCACCGACAACAGCCTTGCCGCATCCTTGGAGATACTCACCTATCTGAACGACAACCGGCTTCCGGGAGAGATTCTGCACGGGAGCCCGCAGTACATCGCCGGCAGAATAAGGGCACTCATTGAAGGGAAAACAGCGGAAACGGGACATCGGAGCTGCTCTCACATTGGCAAGGCCACAATAGGGCTTGGAGGCAGGTACGGTGTCATAGGGCACCCTTCCGACTGGCTGATAGCATCTACGCCGGACAGGGCCAAGGTCAAGGACATCTTCGGCTCCGAGCTCATAGACATCTCGATGGATGAGCTGCTCGAAGCCTACAGGTGCACAGGGAAAAAGGAGGAGACAAGCGGAAATCTGGACTTCGGCTCCTCCAAGAGACTTGTGGAGGCAGTCGGAGAACTGAAGGACAGATACGGCCTTGACGGGCTGACGATCAGATGCTTCGACCTTCTGGACTCCATCCACACCACAGGCTGCCTGTCACTTGCAACGCTGAACGCACAGGGCATCATAGGAAGCTGCGAAGGCGACATAATGAGCATGCTCACAATGGCCGTTGTCCGCAAGGTCACGGGCCAGTCCTCCTTCCAGGCGAACCCATCAAGGATAGACCCCGATGCGAACAGGATGGTCATTGCACACTGCACCCTGCCCCTGGACATGCCGGAGAGCTACAGCTTCGACACCCATTTCGAGTCAGGAATCGGGGTTGCCATCAAGGGCGAGCTGAAGGAAGGCCCTGTGACTGTCCTGAGGATCTCAAGGGATCTCAGAACCTTCTGGTGCGCCGAAGGCACAATCATAAGGAATCTGAACGAGAGGACCCTCTGCAGAACGCAGATCGAGATACAGTTCGATGATTGCGATCATGTCGGCGATCTTCTCAAATGGCCCTGCGGCAACCACCACATAGTATTCTACGGAAGGCAAAGAAGGCAGATTGAGGAGTTCCTGGGGGTCAAGGTCTGATGGCGTGAGCCGCCCAGGTCTCAATCGAAGTAGAATATATCCTCGAACTTCCGGTCCAAGGCGATGCAGAGTATCAGGGCAAGCTTCGCCGTGGGGTTGAACTGTCCCGTCTCAATGGAGCTTATGGTGTTTCTGGAGACACCAACCATCTCCGCCAGCTGCCCCTGGGACAGCCCCTTCTCCGACCTGATGGTCTTCAGGTTGTTCTTCAATACCAGACTGTCATCCATATTGCGCCTCAACCGTTTGCCAGATTCAGGATCCAGCAGATCAGGAAGCAGATGGCCGCAACCCCATACATGATTGTGATGAAAAGCTCATGCCTCTTCCTGAGCCTTATGTACTTCATCAGGAAGAACGAGAACAGACCGCTCATCAGTGAGAAGAAGATCCCGTAGTTTGTGATTCCAAGGACAACCCCCTCAACCATTGCCACCATTGCGGCCAGGACAAGCGACACAATCCAACAAACCAGGAAACCTTTCCTGATGAACTCCTCCTCCACAATGTCCTTTCCCCTGTTCTCGGACCTGCTTCTTTCCAGAATCTCTTCCTTTGTCATAGTAATCATCTCCTTTATGCCAAGTTTTCTTGGCAGGTACAATATAACTCTGCCAAGTATACTTGTCAACACCTTTTTCAGGAGACTATATCAGGAAGCCTGAGGAGTCGGTGTAGGCGTAGGAGTGGGAGTCGGGGTGGAATCATCGTCATCGTTGGAGGGTCTCCCCAGAATCCCCATGTAGGAGGCCACCATCGCGACCTCGTTCAGAGCCTTTGTGACTGCGATGTCCAAATCCTCTGTGGTGTCGGAGTTCCCGCTGTCAAGGGCGTGGATCTGGATTCCGTACTCGTCCATGGTCCTGACGCCGGAATCGGGTCCGAATACAAGCTCCTCCGGCATGTTCCTGCCACCATCGAACTTGCATCTGTGGAAGACCGCGGTGCCGTCCTTCATCCTTGATGCGCACTGGCCGAAGAGCCTGCAGATCAGAGGTCTGACGGGATAGACCTGGCAATGGAAGGGATTGTCCCTGTCGTACAGCGGGCATTGGCCGCCATTAGGCTGCTGAAGCCTGTTTATGAGCTCTATGTCCTTCTTGACCAGAAGAAGATATGCGGCAACCAGCTTGGCCTCTGCGGGGGTTATGTCCGGAACGAAGTGCTCGCAGCAGGTGCCGCAGCCGCCGGTGCAGTGGATGTTGTGGCTCCGGCAGAAATCATCGGTTTCAGACTCGATCTGGCTGTAGATTCCGGATAGCTCTCCAAGGCACTCTCCCAGGGAGGAGTCTCCGAAAATCTCCACAATCTTGTCTCTCTCGCAGTCCATAACGATGCGAGAATAAAGGTTTGATGCCCCTAATGTCAATTATTATCCGCCAAAGACGAATAAAAATACATGTTCAGATGCGGATTCTGCCGTATTCCTCACCCATCAGCAGGTGGCGGCCCGGTGCAGCAGAGACCTCAAAGCAAAGGTCTTCGCTGAACACCATGGCTATGTCGCTTCCACCGAACAGGAAATGACCCATGGGATCGCCCTTCCTGACCTTTGCACCGGGAACGACTGAGTTCTCGAAGTTCACGGAGCAGACCTGGCACATGCCCACGGGCACCACCGCCACATGGCCCTTTGCCGTCTCGATCACAACAACCGCACGGGTCTCGAAAGGCTGCCAGTCCAGACCATCGGCTTTGACTGCCCTGTAGCAGCCTTCTGCAGAAACCCAGGTTATCACTCCCCCGGGACCATCGTTCTGCGGAATGTGCAGGACCTCACGGACCGTTCCGTCAACAGGGAAATGGAAGCGATGGTAGTCGTTGACATCCAAGGTTGTATGGGTGATGGCTCCATTTCCGAATTCGTCCGCGAATCTGCTGCATCCAAGCAGAGAGCGGACATCGTTGAATGTGAACGTCTTTATTCCCACACCCTCCGAGAACCTGCTTCCACTGTCAATGCGCCAAAGGCCGAAAGGCTTCGAGTCTGCCGGGGAGACCACAACGCAGGGGTTGTCCGGCTCGGATATCGGTCTTCTGGACGGGTCTGCCAGCCGGCGGGCGAAGAATCCGTTGAAGGTCCTCCAGTTCGAGGGATCCTCATATGTGCCGTCGTCAAGGTGGAAGGAGGGACAGGCCAAGGCGTTTCGAAAGTACTCATCGCACCAGGACCGCTCTGTGTCGAGAAAACTCCCCATTGCGGAGAGGAATCTCCTGAACCAGCCGGAGAAAGGCTGATGGTGGATCAGGGAGTTGTGGTAATAGCCCCTTCCCTCAAGCTCCTCCAGAGGCTGGTCGCACACAAAGTACAGGCAGCCCATGCCCTGGTCTATTCTGTCATAGAGCAGATCATACTCGTCAGTGGGGTTGATCTCCCACGGCATCGATCTTGAGCATCTGTCCAGAAACCGGAGATAAGATCCAAGGTCATGCACAGGATTCGTCATGGGGTCAGGATTGATTTGGTGCGCCTTGGCTATGGATTTCTCCAGAAGCGCCTTCAGTTCCGCGCTCCCCTCAAGAATTCCGATCAGCTCCAGTGTAACGGCCTCATGGCTCTCCCCGTAGTCCATTCAATCCTCCATGTATTAAAACGTACAGCATGGAGCATGCACAATTCAATAGTCCATAAGATCATTGACAGCAAAACCCCAAAGAAGGAACATGTAACCATGGACAGGAACATAAAAGTTCAGCACAGAGACAGGACAATCCTCTTCTTTGCCGTCGGTGGCATCGTACTCAACCTTCTGCTATTCATAGGTAAGCTGATTGTCGGTAACGCAGTGAAATCCAACGCAATAAGGCTGGACAGCTTCAACAGCCTTGCGGACTCCCTCTCCTTCCTCCTGATTGTGGTCTCCACCAGACTGACGAGAAAGCGGGCTGACAGGAACCATCCCTTCGGCTATGGAAGGTTCGAGTACATATCATCGCTGATACTCTCCACCTTCATCCTCTACGTTGGCGGCAGATCGGCCTTCCACGCCATAATTGCAATAATCAACCCCAGACCAAGCCCTTCCCACAACGTCCATTCGGTGCTTGTGATGTCCATAGCGCTCGCCACCAAGCTTGTCTATGGAATACTGGCACGCAGAAAGGGCCGCAAGCTCAACTCCCCGGGCCTTGTCCTCTCGGGAACAGACAGCATGGGGGATTCCCTGATAGCCCTGTCCGTTCTGGTGGGGATGGCGGTGGACACCTTCATAAACATGAACATAGAAGGGTATCTCTGCCTTGCGATATCGATCATGATCCTGCGCACCGGCATAGAGATGGTCCGGGACTGCATGAACAAGATCCTGGGAACAAAGGCTGACCCCGATTTCGTCATGGGGATAAAGCACATGATAGCCAACGAGGAAGGCGTTCTGAGCCTTTCGAACCTGATAATCCATGACTACGGCGAGGAGCTGAGCATCGGATCCGTTGACATTGAGGTCGACTCCAGGCTCAAAGCCTCTGAGATCGCCAGGATCACATCAAACATCAAGGAGAAGGCCCTTGGGATGGGGCTGACGCTAACCTCCGTCGGAATCAGCGCAACGGAGCTGGATTCCCCGAGGGCCGATGAGATGTGGGACCAGATCGTGGACATCTCCAGAAGACACGAAGGAATCACGCGAATCCATTCCTTCTCAGTTGATTTCGGGCAGAACACCCTTCACTTCTCCGTTGTGGTCGATTATGGGGCCCAGAACCCAGAGCAGATAA
>JAFVFA010000146.1 GCA_017475725.1 Spirochaetales bacterium | reverse complement strand
GGCGGTGCTTGTGCTGATAATGCTATTCAGGACGGAATCCAGCGTCAGACTCAGGCTCAAGGATGTCAGGATCCATGGATTCATACTGAAGAAGATCCTCAGGGTCGGGCTCCCATCTGCAGCCCAGATGTCCATAACCAGCTTCTCCAACGTGTTCGTGCAGTCATACATCAACTTCTTCGGGGCCGATGTGATGGGTGGTTGGACGGCCTACAACAAGGTTGACCAGCTGGTCCTGCTGCCTATGCAGTCCATAGCCCTGGGCACGCAGACGTTCGTTGCGCAGAACCTTGGAACAGGGAACACCGACAGGGCCAGAAAGGGCGTCAGAAGCTCTCTGATGATCTCCCTTGTCAGCACGAGCATCCTCATAGTCCTGGTCATCCCGCTTGCAAAGCAGATAGTCGAGATCTTCATAGGGAGCGAGGAGGCAGGAGTCATCCACTACGGGACAATGTTCCTGACATACCTCACCCCATTCTACCTGCTGCCGTGCTTCAACCAGATCTACGGAGGCGCCCTCAGGGGTTCCGGCAGGTCCAGCATCCCAATGGTGGCCATGCTGTTCTCGTTCGTGTTCTTCAGACAGATCTACCTGTTCATAATGGCAAACTACATCAGCAACACGGTCCTTCCGATAGTCCTGGGCTACCCCGCAGGCTGGCTTGTGTGCTCGGCCACACTTTTCATCGCCTACAGGATCTTCTTCACCGACGAGAAGCTCAAAAAGGCGAAATTGGTTTGAGACTCACTTGATGGTGAACGTGACAGGCTCTGTCCATGTGTTTCCGTCATCGTCCGTGACCACTATGGTTGCGTTGACCGCGTCTCCGCCGTTTCCGTAGGCTATCACAGTGAAGGAACCTTTCTTGGATCCGCCCTCACGCAGGCTGTACGCCGAGATTCCTCCGGTGAGGACCTTAAGTGCGCTTCCGTTCTCAGGTACAAGCTCAACGGTGAATGCACCGGCGTTGCCGTTGCCCTTGTTAACCACTGAGAACTCAAGCTTGACCTGTGTCTCAGCAGGGACCGTCAGGTCATTGTAGTACTTGGCGTTCACGTTCTCCACATCGAGGCTTCTCCACTTTGCGTAGTAGACGGCGGACTTGCCGGACTCAATGGTCTCCGGGACATCGACCTTGCGTCCCATGATGTCGTACCAGCCAAGGAAGACGCAGTTCCCATCCGGAGACTCAAGCTCAGGGGCGGTGATCTCGCCGCCCTCCTCGAACACCTGCGTCCCTGTGACGGAGTCGTAGAAGAGGACCCCCTCCTTGAAGACGGCGTATAGCGTCACATCCGAGTAGATTCCGTCGATCTCCTCACCGGCCTCATAGGTGACCTCATCCGGTGTGATTCCCCAGCCTACGAACACCCCATGGTCCTCCGTGTACAATCCGTTGAGCGATGGAAGCGTCACAGTGCCTCCGGCGTCTGTGCCGATGCTGTATGAGAAATCGATGTACTTGGCCCAGCCCTCCTCCTTGCTTGTGTCCAGTGCAAGGGTTACGCGTGGTGAATAGAAGGCGCTGTTCTCGCGGAGCCAGTTGGCGAAGCTGTCCTTGGCCTCCTGGTCGGACTCGTTCAGGATGCGGCCAATGAGTATCTCCGTCTGCTCCTTTGTGATCGAAGGCCTCTCAAGGGTTCTGAGGAAGTCCTTAGCATCGAAGTAGTCGCCGGCATCGCCCCTGCTTCTGGCCTCCTCCATCCTTGAATGGAGCATATCGCGCTGGGACTCGTAGGCGGAAAGCTCGGCCTCGAACGAGTCGATTATCGTCTGGTATTCTGCAGACCCGAGGTCCAGTGAGCTGAATTCAACAGGCTCATCGGCCTTCTCGGCAATGGCTTCCGCGAAGACCGCGAAGGATGCCAGGGTCAAAATCAAAGACATTGCAATGATGGTTTTGTGAATGTGTTTCATGTCGTTTCACCCCTTTTCATCAAATCTACCCCAAATATAGCCAAAAAGCCGCGGCAGGAAAATGCAAAGCCGCAATTTAACACATTTCTTCAGGGAATTGCCCCCAGTCAGCCATTGGTCTATAATGCAGTCCAGGGATTCCACTTGGAATCCGATTATCGATTCGACTTCAAGAAGGTTTGGCAATGAAAGTATTTGCGCACAGGGGATTCTCCGGAAACTACCCGGAGAACACAATGCTGGCGTTCAGGAAGGCCATCGAGGCCGGCGCTGACGGAATCGAGCTTGACATACATGAAAGCAGCGACGGACAGCTGGTGATAATCCACGACGAGAATCTGGTGCGAACCACGGGCATCGACGGTCTGGTGTCCGACTACACCCTCAAGGAGCTTACCCGCATCAAGGCGTCAAGGACCAAGGACGATGCCTTCGAGGCCACCATACCATCCTTCGAGGAATTCTGTGATTTCATGAAAGATGGCTCGTTCATAACGAATGTGGAGATAAAAACGAACAACACCTGGTATCAGGACATCGAACGCAAGGCTGTGGACATGATAAAGTCCTACGGCCTTGAGGACAGGATCATATTCTCGTCATTCAACTGGATATCCGTCATGCGGGCCAAGAAGCTTGCTCCGCAGATCGAGTGCGGCTTCCTGTACACCGGAAACAGGCACATCCACCTTGCCCCGGAGGCGGTGGAGGCCGGAATCCAGTACATGCATCCGGACTTCGCCCTGCTTGATGACGAGACGGTTGCGGAATGTGCAGAATGCAACGTAGGGCTGAACGTCTGGACGGTCAACACGGAGGAGCGCATGGGGCAGCTCATTAGATGGGACAGGGAGTTCCATGCCATCAACGCCGTTATAGGCAACTACCCTGACATGAGTCTGCGCATGCTGGGAAGATAGGGATTCGAATGGAGATAGTCAGCTTCAAGAAGAACGAGGCGCTCTTCCGCCAGGGAGAGATAGCCACCAACATGTATGAGATCGTCACAGGCCAGGTCGGCGTCTACATGGACTACGGGGAGGAATCACAAAAGGAGCTGGGGATCCTGGGCGAAGGCGATTTCGTCGGGGAGCTTGAGCTGATAGACTCATCGACACGCATAGCCTCTGCCGTTGCCATAGCGCCGGACACGACCGCAAAGAAGCTGACGATCGAGGATTTCAACAGCTACATGAGCAAGAACCCCGCAAAGGTTGTGGTCATAATCCAGCAGCTTGCAGGGCGAATGCGTCGCCTTGACAACTACTACCTTGAAGCCTGCAAGACCATAGACGAATACAGAAGGTGCGAGGAATCCAGGCTCCCCAAGAGCCCGTCGCTGCTTGCCCGTCTTAAGCGCTTCTCCGCCGTCGTGCGGAAAAGAGGTTAAAACCGGATCGGACCCTTATGTGATTGCAATCCCCAATGCACTCCCGATCACCTGATGAAGTTGGTCCAGGCGTGCTCCTCCCTCTCAGGCAGACCATACCTCTCCTTTCCGAGCTCTATGCTCCTCATCAGGAAGACCATGTTCCTTGCAAGGGTCCTCATGGTCTGAAGCCCCTCCAGATCCTGCTCAGCCTCCCCCTTCGCCGTACCGTGCACGCTGTTCCAGTACTGGCTTGATGCCACAGGCATACCTGCTATTGTGAAATACTTGTTCAGCTCATCGAATGTGGCAGAGCAGCCACCTCTCCTTGCGACCGCTATGCTGGCACCCACCTTCATGGTCTTGTCTATCGGGGCGCTCTGGAAGAGCCTGTCAAGGAAGGATATAAGGGTGCCGTTCGCAGAGGCGTAATACACCGGAGAGGCTATCACAAGGCCGTCTGCCTCCTTGAACTTGGGGGCGACCTCGTTCACGGCATCGTTGAAGATGCATCTGCCGAGCTTCTTGCAGGCACCGCAGGCCTTGCAGCCACGGATG
>JAFVFA010000145.1 GCA_017475725.1 Spirochaetales bacterium | reverse complement strand
GGAGGAAAAAATGAAAAAAGTATTGGTTTTACTTCTTGCTCTCGTCATGGCAAGCTCCATGATATTCGCCCAGGCTGCAAGCGAAGGCGCTGCAACTGGTGAGAGAACCCAGAAGCTCGTTCTCACATTCCCTGAAATCAACGCAGATACAGACCTTGCATGTCGCTTCCTGGTCAGATTCGCCGACACAGTCAAGGAGAAGACGAACGGCATGATCGAGATCAACGTCTTCGGCAGCGGTCAGCTTGGAACAGAGGCTGAGTGCATAGAGGGTCTCAGACTCGGAACCTATGCGTTCTTCAGAATCAACCCTGCAAACCTCAAGAACCGTGGTGTCGACATCCCTGAGTACACAGCACTCGGACTTCCGTTCCTGCTGCAGAGCATCCAGGGCGGCCTTGACTTCCTGTACAGCGATTCAGGCAGAAAGCTCGGTGACAAGATCTATGACGCCTCAAACGGAGAGATCAGATCCCTGTACAACTACATCTGCACACCGGCAAGAAACATGTTCACAAAGACCCTTTGCACATCACTTGCGGACTTCAAGAAGCTCAAGGTGAGGTCAGAGACATCAGACATCAAGATCGACATGATCAACTGCTGGGCATCTGCAACACCTCTTGCAATGTCAGAGATATACACATCACTGTCCACAGGCGTTCTGGATGGCTGCGAGAACACACTCTCCGGACTGAGGAACAACAACTGGTACGAGCAGGTCAAGTATGTCTATGAGACGGAGCATGTCATCGGAACCTCCGTCATCCTGGTCTCCGAGAAGGTCTGGCAGCAGCTTTCAGAGAGCGAGCGACAGATAATATCTGATGCGATGAAGGAGGCATGTGACTGGTTCCAGGTCGAGACCGAGAAGCAGATCTCGGAGAACAAGGCCTTCCTGGTGGAGAAGGGGGTCGTGTTCACACCTTGTACGGACAAGCAGGCCTGGATCGATTCCTGCGCCCCGCTGTATGAGAAGTATGCAGCAGGAGTCCAGGACTTCATCAAGGAGATACAGAGCTACAAGTAATTGACGGAAAGTTTTCATCAGGAGGAGCAGAGTGTTTTTGCTCCTCCTGCATTTTGGTCCTTTTTCGAAGGGTTTGTATGATAGACAAGATAAGAAAAATCCTTTTCAAGATTGCGAACTGGATCTGTCTGGTTGCAATGGTTGTCATAGTTGTGGTCCTTCTGATTGTTGTCATCGGAAGATACTTCTTCAACTACACTCCCTCCTGGTCGGAGGAGACTGCGCTGTTCATGCTGACGTGGATCGGCCTGTTCAGCGCAAGCATCGCGGAGTACCACGGGTCCCACGTCCGTGTGCAGTTCGTGGACCAGGCTTTCCCACCCAAGGTCCTGAGGGTCTTCGGAATCATCCGCTGGTTCCTCAAGATCGTCTTCTTCTCACTCATGACTTACTACGGCATAAGGATCTTCACAACAACAAAGCAGAGATTCGGTGCCATAAACCTTTCATACAAGTGGCAGGTCCTCCCTGGTCTGTTCACCGGGGTGTTCTGCCTGATATTCACGCTTCTCAACACAAAGGCCGTGTTCACGGACAAGCACGAGAGGGACGTGGAGAAAGATCTGGAGGAACTGATCAATGGCTAACATGACATTAGGTATCTGGGTCCTCGTAGGATCTTTCGTCATCATGCTTCTCATGGGGGTCGAGATCTCATATACTCTCGGACTCTCGGCAGTGTTCACCTGCCTTGTGATGAAGATCAATCTCCTGGTGGTGTTCCAGACCATCTTCTACAAGATGGCCAACTATTCGCTTCTGGCCGTGCCCTGCTTCATGCTCATGGGCGAGTTCATGAGCATAGGAACGATGGCGGACAACATAGAGGAGCTTGCAAGGGTCCTGGTCGGATGGATGCCGGGCGGACTTGCGATGGTGAACGTCGTTGACTCGATGTTCTTCGGCGGAGTCTCCGGTTCATCCGTTGCGGACGTCTCTTCCCTGGGACCGATCATCATCAAGCTGATGACAGACTCCGGCTACGACAAGGACTTCTCGGTTGCACTGACGTGCACATCTTCGATACAGGGGATAATAATACCGCCCAGCCATAATCTGGTCATCTATGCGGTCACTGCGGGCGGGGTGTCCATCTCCGCCCTCTACCTGGGAGGTTATCTTTCCGGAATCGTCCTGGGCCTGTGTCTGGCGGTCTACTGCTTCGTAATCTCAAAGAAGCGCCACTATCCGGTGGACAAGGCGTTCACGTTGAGGCGCTTCGGCCATGCCCTTTGGATATCCGTCCCGACCATCCTGTGTATGGTGATCGTCGTCGGAGGCGTCCTGCTTGGATGGATGACCGCAACGGAGTCCGCCGCCGCGGCTTGTGTGTTCACCTTCATCTGGACCTTCCTGATAGAGAGGAAGGGAACCTGGAAGGATCTCTACGGAGCGTTCACAAGGACGGCCAAGACAATAGGCTCCGTCCTGATCCTTGCTGCCTGTGCAACTGCCTTCAGCTGGGTTCTGACATACCTGAGGATCCCGCAGATGGTCACGAACGGCCTGTTCTCCATAACAGAGAACAAGATCATAATGCTCATCATCATAAACCTGATCCTTCTTGTCATGGGATGCTTCATGAACATGGTCTCGATCGTGTACATCATGACACCGATTCTGCTCCCGATAGTCCAGAAGCTCTGCATGCATCCTGTGCAGTTCGGAATAATGATGATCCTG
>JAFVFA010000017.1 GCA_017475725.1 Spirochaetales bacterium | reverse complement strand
TTTCTGTTAATAGTATCAGCATGGATGGGGCAAGCCGATTCCGGCATTCGGCCTTGAGATCTGCAGGAACTCCGTAGAAGGCCTCGGCAATGGAGCCTGCAATGCAGGCAAGAGTGTCGCAGTCACCACCCAGGGACACTGCAGTTCTTATGACATCCTCGAAGTCGTTTCCATAAAGGAAGGCTGTAATGGCTTCGGGAACTGTTCTCTGGCAGCTTTCATCATGCCTGTATGACGGTCTTATCTGGTCACAGGTCCTGGAAAGGTCATAGCCGAAGTTCTCAACTATGTAGTCCCTGATCTCCTGCTTAGACTTTCCTGTCCTGGCAAGAAAGATTGCACTTGCAACGGCCTCTGCGCCCTTTATACCCTCTGGATGGTTGTGGGTCACATCGGCAGTTGCCCTTGCGACCTCTCTGGTCCTCTCAAGTGTGTCATAGAGCCAACCCACGGACGATACTCTCATGGCAGAGCCGTTGCCACAGCTCCCGTATGGTTTCGGCTCAGACTCATGGAGCCAGCGGTTGAACATGACTCCATAGCCTGCATCAGGGAACTCAGATCCCCACCTTCGCATGGAGTCGACCAGAATAGGTCCAAGCTCATTGACATCGCCATCCTTCCATATCATCAGGGCTTCGCATACGGCAAATGACATGACGCTGTCGTCCGTGAACACAGAGTCCTCAGAGAACAGAGGGAAGTCCTTTGTCTTACTCCCTCTGTCAAACTCATATGGGGCACCTATCATGTCTCCAAGCAGTGCACCGTACATCTCAGTCCTCCTCACCTTCAAGGCGTTTCTTCCAGACCGACTCGGAGAGCCTTCTGCAGCTTCTGACTTCACTCACTGCCTCGTTCACAGCCATGAAGTTGTTGAGCCTTCCCTCTTTAGTGTCCGTGTAGACTGCGTAGTACTCCTCTGCTATGCCTATGTCCTTTGCAGTGCCTTTTCCATCAAGGTCTGCGGCAAGGAATATGAACTGCCAGTCGTGCTTTGTCTTCTCGTGCTCGATCATGGCACGGACACGCTCTGCCGAATAATGTCTTGATGCGTTCTCCATTCCGTCCGTGGTAATGATGAACATGGTGCAGCCCGGTACATCATCCTTCCTTGCGTACTTGTGGACATTTCCGATGTGATGAATGGCTCCACCCACTGCATCCAGAAGCGCTGTGCAGCCATTGGTGTCATATTCATTTCTTGTTATAGGCTTCACTTCCCCAAGTGGAACCCTGTCATGCAGCACTCGGCTGCAGTTGTTGAAGATCACAGTCGAGACCAGACACCTGCCGGTCTTCTCCTTCTTCTGCTTCTCTATCATGGAGTTGAATCCGCCTATAGTGTCCTCAACCTTATCCGCCATGCTTCCGCTTCCGTCCAGGATGAATACCAGTTCAGTAAGTTCGTTGTTCATTTTGCTTCCTCCGTTTTCATTGGTTATGGCCCAATGATAGGGAAAACGGGGAAAGCGCGGGTCAACCGGCAGTTAACCTAGTTTGCGGAGCCAGGAAGAGGCATCAGATCCAGATCATACAGAAGGTCGTCTATTATGTTCCTGTCGTAGATACCGTTTGTGATGAGACCTGCAAGGACCATATCCTGGACAGAGGATCTGTTTATTGCATAGCCGGCCTTCATCAGAAGGTCCTCCGTCTGCTCAAGGTCAAGCCTCAGTGCAATGGCAAGGGCAAAAACGGTAAGCCTGTTGGGGTTCACCTTGCCTTTGATAATCTTCCAGAAACCCGTCTTTGACATCTCCAGCTGGTCATATATGTCAGACTGCTTAAGACCCGACTTGTCTATATGGCGACCCAATGTCGTGGCAAAATCCTCATCCAGTTCAATCTTCTCAAGGCGCCCAGGGGTGGGATGGTAAATGAGATCATGGACATCCATCGCTCTCGGGATGCTTGCCATGAACGCAGCCGGCTCAGCCACTTGGCTGACGGCCATACCCTCTTCAAGGTCTTCATCAAATGGCTCATAGTTCTCAGCTATGTAGCTCTGCACGGATTCCAGAAGCTCATCGTATCGGGGATCAGTCTTCTCATTGTATATCAATAATGACACATCGATGTCATTATTCTCATCAATGCACTCATAAATCGCATCTATTGCAGTTGTTAAGGCTATCTCTTTTGGGATTCCCTTACCTTTTGAGCCAATCAAAGGAAACGCTATGCTTCTGCATCCAAGGAGCCTGGCAGTGGCTATGCTGTTGCGATAGCAGGATCCGAGCAGAGCCTCGGCAAGATTATCCTCGCCATGCCAATGAGGGGCTGATGTGTGGATTATGTACCTTGCCTTCAGATTGAAACCATCAGTGACCTTCGCCTCACCAAGATGCAGCTGTGCCAATCTGGACGTTGCCTCTCTCAGAGCAGATCCGACGGCATTGTGTATCTGGCAGTCCACCCCACCGTCGCCTGAATACCAACGGTCGGTCGGATTCACAATTGCATCAGCCTGAAAATCGAGTATGTCTCCATGAACGATTCTGAAACCCATCCTATTCCATTGCCTCTTCCGGAGGTCATTATACCATATTTCAAAGGCACCCAATAACACCATTATTGCAGCATGCAAAACAGGCTCGGAAATGCTGTTTTCAGTTAACATTCACTAGTGAATTCGATCCATGGAAGCCCATAGTGAATACCTACTAGCACCCACCATTTGACATGGATGGAATGAGGATTTGCGTATTGTTGGATAGTAACAACACCCTATGCAGGGGCATGGACAATCCTCCCTATATACAAACGCGCGATAAAATGCTATCAATACCTCGAAAAATGGAACACAGACAGGTTATTTACTATGAGGATGAACTCAACGACGAGTTCTCCACATTCACAACGACCCCGAGAGCCATAGACGGTTCATATGACTATGACGACTCGTCTTTCGCCAAGCAGCTGAAGCGTTTCTTCGTCTACAGAATCGTCATGTTCCCCTATGCCTACCTCTACTCCAAGCTGGTCTTCCACAGGAAAGTGGTCGGCAAGGAGCTGCTGAGGCCATACAGGAAACAAGGGATCTTCCTGTTCGGCAACCACACGCAGCCTTTGGGGGATGCGCTTCTGCAGGCTGTCCTGACCTATCCAAGGCTGAACTACATCATAGTCCATCCGAACAATCTGGATGTCCCGGTCTTCGGCAGGATGGTCCCCGCCCTAGGAGGACTTCCGATACCCGATGGGGTTTCGGCCTACAGGAACTTCAGAAACGCAATAGAGGAGAGAATCAGACGAGGGTGCCCGGTCGTAATCTATCCGGAGGCCCACATCTGGCCATACTACACGCACATCAGACCGTTCCTCGAGACCTCATTCGCATATCCGGTGCAGATGAAGGCCCCGACCTTCTGCTTTGTCAACACATACCAGAAGATGGGCAGAAGAAAGAGACCGAGGATGGTCACCTACATCCAGGGCCCGTTCATGGCAGACCAGAACCTCAGCCCAAAAGAGCAGAGGCACCAGCTCAGAGATATGGTGTATACTGCCATGGTGAAGCTCTCAGAGCACTCGGATGTAGAGTACGTGAAATACATCAGGAAGGAAAAACAAGGAGAAAAGGAAAATGGTTAACATACTGTACTGCGGCAACGAGGCAGTGTTCGATGGCTTTCTGACATCGGCCCTCTCAGTCCTCAAGCGCACAGATTCAAGAGAGCCGTTCTGCTTCAATCTCTTCACAATGGACGTCTCCCATCTCAAGGAGAACTATGTCCCAATCACTGCAAAACAGCTCGAATTCTTCGACAAAACAGTCAAATCATACAACAAGGACAACCAGGTCAAGCTCTTCGACGTCACAGATCTCTACATGGAGCATTTCTCAGGTTGCCCGAACGAGGGGGCATACTGCTCCCCCTACACCCTCATCAGGCTATTCGCAGACCTGATCCCCGAGATCCCTGACAAGCTGCTGTATCTGGATGCGGACATCATGTTCAACCGTGATGTGCATCTTCTCTATGACATCGACATAGAGGGATACGAGTACGCAGCGGCCAACGACCATTACGGAAAATATCTGATCAATCCAAGATACATCAACGCAGGTGTGCTGCTCTTCAACATGAAGAGATGCCGCGAGACCGGAATCTTCGCCAAGGCAAGGGACCAGCTCAAGGCAAGGAAGCTCACCTTCGCTGACCAGAGTGCACTGATCAGATCAACAACAAGAAGCAAACTGCTTCCTCAGCGCTTCAATGACCAGAAGTTCCTGCACAAGCACACAGTGGTAAGACACTTCTCGAAGCGCCTTTTCTATCTGCCATACCCTCATACAGAGAACATCAAGCAGTGGCACGTGGAGAGGATGCACGAGATCTTCCGCTACACTCAGTTCGACGACATTCTCGACGAGTATCGCTATCTGAAGCAGTCGGGAAAGAAACA
>JAFVFA010000144.1 GCA_017475725.1 Spirochaetales bacterium | reverse complement strand
CCCAGCCCAGATGTTCACCAACCTTGTGGAGGGACGCCCGTGCAAGGACAAGGTGCTCCCGACCACACCGGTCTTCAGAAGAAGCTGCGGCTGTGACGGAGGCTATGACCAGCCGTCCTTCCTGCACGTGGACCTGTCGGGGATAGCCTACCTGATCTCCGCTAACTTCCCGATTCCGCTCTCCGATGCAAGATTCCTTGTCGACAGGGTTTACCGCAACCCATCGGAGCACAGCATCAGGGAACTGCTTGAATCCCTGTGCATGAACGGTGCCGATGTGTTCGAGATGAAGATGATCATAAACTCCATAGCGTCCCTCCTGTCCGTGGAGGACCTTTCCCGCACACGGATCATCGACACCGCAATGGAGATGCTTCCGTTCATCCTTGACAGGAACACCTCCATAGTCAGCTACGAGGACCACAGCAGAAGAAACGCTTTCAACAGGTTCAACAACGAGCTGATAGAGGCCAACACCGTGGCTGACATCTCACGGATCCTTGAGAAGAACGCTGAGGACCTCGGATTCGAGAGGATCCACATTGTCCTGAGCAACGGCGAGAGATCGCAGCTTGTGGGCACGGACATCTCCTTCTCCGACAACCTGCTTGTGCCGGAGAACAGCGGAATAGTGGACAACGGTGTCTGGGTCGCATCGCCGCTCTGCACCGAATCGGAATACATGGGGCACATCCTCATGAAGCTCAGAATCTTCAACGGCTCCGTCTGCGAGGAGGTCAGGAGCGTCGTCTCCAGCGCACTCAGGAACTCCATGCTGTTCGAGGCCACAAGAAAGGCCCAGCAGACAGCGGAGAAGGCTGAGCAGGCCAGAACCACATTCTTCGCAAATGTGGGTGAGAATCTCAGGGATCCGCTCTCGGACATAGTGGAGATAGTGTCCACATCCGGTCTGGATTCCGTCAGCAAGAAAAGCATAATCGACAAGATAACCGGGGCCAACCAGATTCTGGATCTGGCACTCAGCTCAACAGATGAACTTGAGCTTGACAACTTCACTCTGAACCTGGACGGCTTCCTGTCTTCATTCGCCTGTTATGAGAAGACGATGTCCCTTCCTTGTGTGTTTGCCGACGAAAACAGACTGAGGCAGGCAATTGGGACCATCGTATCTTCCATGGGTGATGGTGCAAGGATCAAGGCCTGCATGCAGCAGAGGGGAATCAGGATCGATATCAAGGACACCCGCGGTTCATGGAAGGCGGACCCGAACAACGCAGGTCTTCGCCTTGCCCAGAAGATCATCCTGATGCACAACGGCACCTGCTCGATGGATGGACCTTCCCTTGTGGCGGTCCTTCCGTATCCGTCCTTGGCGGGCGGGACCTCAAGGCCTTGGGAGGATGGGGGCGTCCTTGCCTGTCTGGACAGGAATCCGGGCTTCCGCATTCCGGGAATGGCATGTGAAGAGGTCAACGGTTCGGTCTTCTCGGAGAAGAGAAGGCTTCCCGCAACGACCGGTGCAATTTACTGGGATTCTCAGTTCAAGGGATACAATGCCCTGTCAAGTCTGCTCTGCCTGGTTTCGAACGAGACCTACAGGAACCTGCCGTTCATCTGCATGGACTGCCCCAAGTCGAAGTCGCTGGAGGATGCCATCAGATCCTCGGTTGAGGACAAGGGCAGGATAGTCCTTCAGGTCGGTTCCGCCACCGATGACCTGTACAGATGGCTGCAGGACCCGAATGTGCTGTCGTGTGACATGTCAAACGCAGCAGGCATGTGCAGGAGAAACGAGCCTGGCCTTGTCATAGTGATGATGGAGGACCCCGCGAACAGGATTTCCGCCGTCGTGTCACTGCTCAAGTCCATCAGAGGCAATGTAAGGATATCCCAGACCCCTGTGGTGGTTTGCAACGACAACGTGGACGAGGCCTTCGTGGATGCGATAGGGGACATCCCCAATGTCATTGTTGTGAACACCTGCATGCTTGAGAGCGAGGAGTTCGCCATGCGTGTCAGGGCAATCCTGGGAGGCTCCCAGCTTCTGGCCACGCAGACCGGGATCATCGTCAAGAAGGCCCAGGCCTACATCTGCACACATGCCACACTTCAGCTCAGCAGATGGCAGGTGGCGGATGACGTCAACGTCTCGGAGGACTATCTGACAAGGATCTTCAAGAAGGAGCTTGGGCTTTCCCCTTGGGATTACCTCAACCGGTACAAGGTCTGGCTTGCAGGCCGTCTTCTCAGGAACACGGGAATGTCGGTAAACGAGGTCTCCATAGCCACGGGATTCCAGGACCAGGCCTATTTCTGCAGGGTCTTCAAGAAGATAAAAGGCTACAGCCCCAGCCGTCTCCGAAGTGCCAGAAAGTCGGAATTGTCCAAAAAATAGTATCTATATTACGCCGTCATGGACTTAGACTAGTATTACACGCACGAAAAGGGGGAAATCCGTCTTTCCAGGGCGGATCGCATTGTAGTTTATGAAGAAAAGCGGAAAGAACTATCTGCTTGTCGAGGCCATCGAGAAGCTTCAGGCTCGCAAAAAGGAACTTGAAGGCAGTCTCAAGACCGCAAAGGAACAGCAGAACACGGCTGAGGTGGCAAGACTCGAGAAAGAGCTTGAGCCTGTCAACGCGCAGATCAAGGAAAAGAAGAGGGCTTTCAGAAAGGCTGAGAACGGCCATCTCCTGGCAGAGATGAACAGACACAAGTTCATCTATTTCCTCCTTCTGATCCCGATCGTCTACTACTTCATCTTCAAGTACATTCCGATGTGGAATGCACAGATCGCATTCAGGGATTTCATCTCGCTCAAGAGAACGGGAATCACTGGTGGAACCTGGGTTGGACTGAAGAACTTCAAGACCTTCATCGGCTCATATTACTTCTGGGACCTGATCAGAAACACACTGATGTACAGCTTCGGAAAGCTCCTTGTCAGCCTTCCTCTTTCAATCATCCTTGCAATTGCAATCTATGAATGCACCCACAAGATTCTGAGAAAGGTCGTCCAGACACTGTCCTACCTGCCTCACTTCCTTTCATGGGTCATCATGTATGGAATCCTGCTTGCAATCCTCTCTCCTAGTGAGGGAATCCTGAACGACATCATCAAGATGTTCGGCGGAACGCCAAAGAGCTTCCTGACAGACACCACGGCCTTCCCGTTCATCGTCATCCTTTCCGATGCATGGAAGGAGATCGGTTGGAGTGCAATCATCTTCATTGCAGCTTTGATGGGAATCGACACCTCCCTGTTTGAGGCCGCAATCGTCGAGGGTGCAAACAGCTGGCAGAGAGTCCGCTACATCACACTGCCTTCAATCAAGCCCGTTATCGTCATCGTTCTTCTGATGAAGATCGGAACAATCCTCAACGCAGGTTTCAACCAGTTGTACATGTTGTACAGCCCTGCAGTCTACAGTGTGGGTGATATCATCGACACCTGGGTCTACAGAGGAACCATCAACGGACAGTTCAGCCTTGCAACGGCAGCTGGTATCTTCAAGGGTGTCATCGGAATGCTGATGCTCTTCGTCTCCAACTGGGCTTCCAAGAAGTTCACCGAAAGTTCACTGTTCTAAGGAGGTCTGTCATGGCAAAGAAGAAAAACATCAGCGTAGCAGTCAGACCTACAGCAGCAGACCACGGATTCAACATCATGGTCACAACTTTCATGGTGCTCCTTCTGATCATCCTGATCGTCCCTATCTGGAGTACAATCGCACTTTCATTCAGACCAGCCAACTACATCGGTTCCTACCTTGAGGGCATGTTCCTTGCTCCTTGGAAGTGGTCAACGGCAGCATACAGGTCATTGCTTGGAAACCAGGGCTTCCTGAATTCCTTCGGCAACAGCTTGAAGATCCTCGTCATGGGTGTTGCAACGGCTCTGTTCCTCACAGTTCCTATGGCATATGCCCTGTCAGTCAAGGGTGTCCCGGGCAAGAAGTGGATCACGATCTTCGTAATGATCCCTTATGTCTTCGATGTCGGTGTTGTCCCTACATACCTGCTGATCTCAAAGCTTGGTCTTGTAAACCATCTGCCGTCGGTCTTCATGCCGGTTGCACTGAGCACCTACAACATGATCATCATGAGACAGTTCTTCGAGGGAATCCCGAATGACCTCAGAGAGAGTGCCTTCATCGATGGTTGTAATGACGTTCAGATCATGTTCAAGATCATCCTGCCGCTTTCAAAGGCAATCATCCTGACAATCGCACTGTACTACGGTGTCTCCTTCTGGAACGACTACATGAGATCCCTGCTCTATCTGCAGAAGAGTGCTCTCAAGCCACTCCCACTGCTCCTCAGAGACATCCTCATCGGTACCAGCATGAACGACAACCTGGAGGCCAGCGCCTTCGGATCTGCACCTATCGAGGCAATCAAGGCTGCTTCAGTCTTCATCAGTGCCATCCCGATGATGATCGCCTATCCTTTCATCCAGAAGTACTTCACAAAGGGAACTCTGGCTGGAAGCGTCAAGGGTTGATTCTATATAGAAGAAGTAATTTGCAGTGCAGTATCGGCTGCACTGTGAAGATACACTTGGAAAATCATTTAATGGAGGAATTTAAATGAAGAAAACTATCATCGTTCTTTTGGTTGCTCTTCTTGCTGGCTCCTTTGCATTTGCACAGGGCGCAGGGGAAGCTGCTGCAAGTACTGGTCCGATGACCATTACTATGCTCTATTCAGCAACACAGACTGAGGCTGGTTCTCTCCCGGATGACTGGGCAGGTTATGCAGTTCTCAGAGACAAGCTTGGAATCGATCTCCAGCTTGACATGCTCCCATCAAACCCGAATGATCAGGACCTTGCAATCAGAACAAGAGCCGCTGCAGACGAGCTCCCTGATTTCTTCACCTGCTCTAGAGAGGTTTGGGCAGACCTTGCAAAGAACGGTCAGGTCCTTGATGTGACAGACTACTACGATGACATGCCCAACAGATGCGCAGTCATGTTCGACCAGGCAGCAAGGAACTTCGTCACATACGAGGGAAGAATCTACGGATTCGCAACTCCTTCCGCAATTGCCGGAAACGAGGGTCTCCTTGTAAGAAAGGATTGGCTTGACAATCTCGGACTTGCAGCTCCTACAACTCTCGATGAGCTCTTCGATGTCCTGTATGCATTCACATACAACGATCCGGACGGAAACGGCAAGAACGACACATACGGCTATGGTGCATTCGTCGAGGAGACTGTCTCCTACGAGATCTATCCTGGCCGCAGATTCGAGCCTCTGATGGGTGCCTTCGGCGTTGAGGGAACCTGGGACATGGGCGCAGACAGCTTCGGTCTCCAGATCCACAAGGATGCCTACTATGACTGGATGGTCTTCTTCAAGAAGTGCATCGACGCCGGCGTCATCGATCCGAACTGGCAGTCCTACAAGAAGGACGACTTCCGTGCTGCATGGAAGCAGGGTAAGTTCGGTTGCTTCAGAGAGCAGAACTCAGCATATGCATCAGAGAACAACTACTCACCGTTCGATGCAAACTTCCCGAATGGCGGATTCATTGTCGTTGATGCTCCAATCGGACCGAACGGCGACCAGTCTGTCGGACCTCTCTGCCAGGGAATGAGAGTCTACGCAATCAGTTCCGATGTCTCTGCCGAGAAGGCTGCAAAGATCGTCGAGATGTTCGACTGGATGAGCTATGGCGAAGGCTACATGCTCTGCGGCTATGGTGAGGAAGGCAAGAACTACATCCTTGATGCAGACGGACTTCCACAGTCAGATGCAAGCCTTGGAGACCTTGGATACAACCAGGCTGGTGGACAGAGATACATCCAGCTCAGAAACTGCGCATTCAACTACAGCAATGCACAGGAGATCGCACTCCGCTATCCGGGATACATCACAAAGGTCTCCCAGAAGTACATGAGTGCCGGTGATGTTCTTCTCGAGATGCAGAAGAAGACTTGGACTGCAACCCCAGGTCAGAACTCAATGCCTGCTCCAGAGAGCACTGACGTGACAACATTCTACCAGCAGGGAATCGCTGAGTTCCTGAACGGCAAGAGAGCCCTCACACCGGAGAACTGGAAGGCATTCGTCGAGCAGTTCGACAAGATCGGCGGACTTGCATGGGAGCAGCAGGGCTACGACTTTGCATCTGCAAACGGCCTTCTTCAGTAATCACTGAATCAAGTTAGAACGCAAATTGCTCAGGGGGTTGCGTTTTTGCAACCCCCTTCTTTGAATCTTCTAATATACTTTTTTGGGGAAATCAGATGTTCGATGCAAGGAAATCAATGACAGAGCGCATGAGCCTGTCTGCGCTGAGAAAATACAACAAGGAGAATGCAACCTACAGCTACAAGTCCGCTATACTCCTGGAAGCGCTTTATCGTGCATACAAGGTGCTCGGTGACGAAAGCATCCTCATATTCGTCAAAGACATGCTGGACCATTACGTCCCTGAGGATGGTGTGGTTCGCACATATAAACTTGAAGCCTACAGCATGGATCAGGTCAGAATGGGCAACATAATGCTCACAATGTACGACCTGACCGGCGAGAAGAAATACAAGACGGCTGTTGACATGTTCTATCAGCAGCTCCAGACCCAGCCAAGGACCCCATCCGGCGGTTACTGGCACAAGCTCGGATACCCAAACCAGATGTGGCTTGACGGCCTCTACATGCAGGCCCCGTTCAAGGTCAGCTACTGCAAGAGGTTCGGAGGCCTGAAGGAGTGCCTGGACGATGAGATCAGGCAGTTCGAGCTGGTCTACGAGAAGACTCTGGACAAGGGCACGGGCCTGCTGCGCCATGCATGGGACGAGTCCCGCAAGATGCCTTGGTGCGAGCCTGACACAGGCAGATCGCAGGAAGTGTGGGCAAGGGCCCTCGGCTGGTATGTCATGGCCCT
>JAFVFA010000143.1 GCA_017475725.1 Spirochaetales bacterium | reverse complement strand
TCCCTTTTTCCAGAAATAAAAAAACACACGGATCATAAGATGACCCATGTGTTTTTCTAAGCGGCATACGGGAGTCGGACCCGCCTCACAAGCTTGGGAAGCTCGCGCACTACCGATGTGCTAATGCCGCATTGCTGGAATGGATTCTACATCATTTCATTCTTATTATCAAGAACACTTTCTCAAGGTTCCCAAAAACCCTATAATCCCAGTATGGCATCCAAGAACGACAGATATGTGAAGCAGGCCGTATCCAAGACAAGGAGTGCGGTCAGAAGATCAGCAAGGAAGCATCCACTGGTATGGATACTCGTCATAGTTGCGGTGGCAGTTGCGCTTTATTTCCTGACACCGGCCGAGAACCCCTTGAAATCCGATCTGGTGTTCGATTCGGTCTCTGAGGAGCTGGCCATTCCAGCCTATTCAAAGGATGACATCGTCATACAGCATACCGGGTACACCCTTTGCTACAGCGAGGAGCATGAGCAGCCGTACTGGGTGGCCTACCTTCTGACAGCAGACGAGGTGTTCGCTTCGGAGTCCTCAAGGGAGGACAACTTCATGGAGGACCCTTCAATCCCCACAGGGAGCGCCACTCTTGCTGATTACAGAGGATCCGGTTATGACAGGGGCCATCTGTGTCCTGCAGCCGATCAGGCCTGGTCGGAGAAGGCCATGTACGATTCGTTCTATCTGTCCAACATGAGCCCTCAGACCCATGCCTTCAATGCCGGAATCTGGCTGAACCTGGAATCTGCGGTCAGGAGCATGGCTGCACAGAACAGTGAGATATGTGTGGTAACCGGACCTGTGCTTACCGATGGGCCTTACCATAGCATAGGGGCCAACAAGGTCTCTGTCCCCAATGCCTTCTACAAGGTGATCCTTGACTACTACGGAGACGAGCACAAGGCCATTGGATTTGTGCTCCATCAGGATGACAAGGGCAGCCTGAAGACCTTTGCCGTTCCGGTGGACTATGTCGAGGCCCTGACGAACATAGACTTCTTCCCGATGCTCGACGACGCAGAGGAGAAGGTGCTTGAGGCCCAGTGCGAGCCTGAGATCTGGGACCTGGACGAGTTCAACAGGGGCAAGACCGCAAGGAAGTACGGCTATGATCTTGACAGTGCGACCTACACCGGGAACTCGACGGTTGCCGACAGACAGCCGGAGAACCTGTGGGAGAAGGTCAGGTACTTCCTCTACATCAATCTCGGTCCCTACAAGAATGCTGTGAACTCATTCATCGACGACTTTACGTGATGATGCGAAGACCGCGAAGCTGCTGGCCAATATGCAGAGCACTGCCTGGACCAGCATAAGAGGTCCGATGTTGTCATAGTGCGTGAAGACCGCATTGGTGGACAGTGCCGCATCAGGGTATGTGAAGAGCCATGCGTTGACGAGGTTGTTTGCAATGTGGATCCCCAGCGCAGCCTCGATCCCCTTAGTCTTCAGCGTTATGGCCATCATGGCGAATCCCATTATGAAGTAGAAGACCATGGAGTATATGGCCTTCGAGCCGCTGACCTCGGGGTTCTGGAAATGGAACACCGTGAAGACCGTAGCGGAGGCCAGACAGTAGATCAGCTTGAAACGAGGTCTTGTCTCCATCGAATCATTGCGGAAATATGCTATATAAGATCTGCACAGGACCTCTTCAAGGAAAGCGGCACAGACTACAAGCACAAGCGAGAGAAGGGCGTCAAGTGCAAAGCCCGGACCCATTGTGAACTTGAAGCTCTCAGGTCTGAACGCCATCCAGACAAAGGTCGTTCCGGCTCCAAGGATGAACATCGTGACCAGGCCCACAAGGAAGAATCCGTAGTTGAAATAGCCGCTCTCGTTGACCATCTTCCTGAACGGGAAACCCAGGAACCTGGTGATGACGATAACTGTGGCCATGATGAAGACCATGTAGCTTATTATGTTGAGAACCATCACCTGCCTTGAACCTGATGCGGCGGTAGGCATTATCAGTGAGACCGTGAAATAGAGGACGAAGATCAGCGGCAGGCCGAAGAACCACTTCACAAGTCTTCCCATCTTCTCCTTCCCGTACATGGGTGTCTTTATCTTCTGCTCCTTCATCGTGGCCTCACCTGGTCTTCAGCCCGTGGGACCTCATGTACAGTGTCGTCCCGAACGATCCCCTGGCAAGCTGTATCTCTCCGCCTCTGATCCTGTCAACGAAGGATACAAGGTCCGATTCCTTGGGATACACGTCGCTGAAGCTCGGAGCGCAACCGATCCTTGCGCAGAGTTTCTCGACCATCTTGAGGGCATGCATCGGCTTGTCGCAGACGCAGACGGAGAAAAGGTGGTCAAGGTCCGTCAGGTCATAGCTTCCCAGAACATCGTTGATGAACGAGACCACAGTGTCGGGAAGGCCCTTGTCCTGTCTCTCGAACACAAGACCCATCTCATGGAAGTTCCCGAGACCCTCCGGGTTTCTGACCATGTCCTCCATTAGGACCACCTCACTGTTGCCTATGAGGGCAGCCAATCTGTCGGCCTGATCTCTGCAGGCCTGTGTGCATGCTATCTTGTACATGGAACCTCCTCAACGGGCTAATGATACACTGTTGAACCTATCGAAGAAAGAGGGGAACGTGGAGTCCAGGCATTCGCACCCGTCAATTGTCAGAGGTTTTGTGCATCTGAGCGATGCAAGTGCCATGGCCATGGCTACTCTTGGATCCCCGTAGCTGTCCACGCAGTCAGCACCGTCAAAGGCATGAATGGGGTAGATTATCATCGAATCCCTCAGAACCTGAGCCTGTCCGCCAAGGGAATTGATGGCCTGAGCAATGGTGGATGACCTCTCTTTTGTACCCTTTACAATTGAATGGGATATATTGATTAGCTTAACTGGTCCTGATGCAAAGCAGGCTGTCACGGCAAGTGCGGGCAACAGGTCCTGGATGCCTCTCATGTCAACATCCGTTGACTTGAGCCTTGAGGTCGGCCCTGTAAGGGTGACGCTGTGGGCCTCGCCCCTTATGGCGCAACCCATCCTCTTCAGAATGGGAAGGATCTCCCTGTCCGCCTGGGTGCTCTTCGGGTCAAGGCCTGTTATTGTGATTGTGCTTCCGGTCATGGCTGCGGCGCAGAGGAAGAACGCCGCCAGGGAGAAGTCTCCGTTTATGTCCCTCTCGATCGGTCTGTAGCTTTGACCTCCGGAGATGGTGTAGTGCTTCATGTTGTCATCACGGAAGAACTGGATGTTCTGGGTCTCCAGCCACTTCTCGGTCATCCTGACCGTTGTCTTCTCCTGCAGAAGATGGACGTCTATGGTTGTGGTCTCCTTCGCAAGCGGGGTGGCCAGGAGCAGGGCGGTGAGGTACTGTCCTGTCATGCACCTGATGCTTGTGTGTCCGCCGACCAGTGGACCGCACACACTGTATGGTGCAGTGTCAGCATTCTGGTCCACATTGGCTCCAAGGTCATGCAGGCTGGACAGAAGGGGGCGGGCCGGTCGTCTCTTCAGCGATTCGTCACCTGTGAAGGAGATCTCGTTCCCAAGCGCGCAGCTCAATGCAGTGGCGAAGTAGAGGGTTGTTCCGCTGTTCTTGCAGTCCAGGACCATCCCGTCCTTGGGATTGAGGCCTGTCGAGTCAATGACCAGAGTCCTGTCACTGTAGGTGAGCTTTGCCCCGAGCATCCTGCAGAAGTCCATGCAGGCTTCCGTATCGGCACAGAACAGAGGGTTTGTGATGGTGCTTACACCTCTGGCGAAAAGCGCTATAAGAAGTGCGTGTATCGTCTGGCTTTTGGAAGCCGGTATCTCAACCTGTCCCAGGATTGAGGCAGGGTAAAGTGTTCGTTTCATGACACCTAAATGGTAACCCCAAAATCCCGAATCGGCAACCTCAAACAAAGGTGAAACATACTTGACTGAGGGGCTGGGAAACCACAGACTAGAGGACATGGAAAACACAGATGTAAATATCAATCAGAATAGATATCTCTACATAGAGAACCTCGGATGCGCCAAGAACCAGGTCGATGCCGAGGTCATGGCTGCCAGCCTCTCACATGACGGCTGGACCCTCACTGACGACGTCGACAAGGCTGGTCTCATAATAGTCAACACCTGCGGCTTCATAGAGAGCGCAAGGGAGGAGTCCATCAATGCCTTCTTCGAGTTGAGAAAGGCCCATCCCAAGGCAAAGGTCATACTGTCAGGGTGCCTTGCCCAGCGCTATGGTGATGAGCTTGCGGAGCAGCTTCCGGAGGCGAACGGCATCTTCGGAAACAGGGACCTGTCTAAGATCAACGAATTCGTCGCAAAGGTGGAGTCCAGAAAGAGAAGACCCCAGAAGACCGACATGCTTGTGCCTGAGTATCCGGATCCTGATGCGGACATCTACGAGAGGGGGACTCTGTTCAACTTCCCCGGAAGTGCATATCTGAAGATCTCCGAGGGCTGCAACCATCGCTGCGGATTCTGTGCAATCCCAATCATCAGGGGAGCACTGCGCTCAAGGCCGTACGACACGATCCTCAAGGAGGCGAAGGAGCTTGCGGACAGAGGCATCAGAGAGATCAACCTGATAGCCCAGGACCTTGCGGCCTATGGGACCGACTGGGACGGTAAGAGCCATTTCCTTGACCTTCTGAAGGACATCACAGCCATAGAGGGGGATTTCAAGGTCAGAATGCTGTACATACATCCGGATGCCTTCCCCTTCGAGCTTCTGGACATGGTCAGGTCGAACCCGAAGATCATGCCTTACTTTGACATCCCGATCCAGCATGCAAGTGCCCACCTCTTGAGGAACATGAAGCGTGCAGGGGACCAGGACGTCTACACTGACCTGGTCTCCAGAATAAGGTCAGAGCTGCCCGAGTGCGTAATCAGGACGACCATCATGCTTGGGTTCCCCGGTGAGACGGAGGAGGACTTCGAAAACGTCTACAGCTTCGTCGAGCGCAACCGCTTCAACTAGATGGGATCCTTTGTGTACTCCAGGGAGGAGGGCACTTTCGCATACGGCCTAACAGATGAGAAGACCCATAAACAATTGACCAGAGAGGCAAAGAAACGTCAGAAAAAACTGCAGAAGCTTCAGGAGAAGATATCGTCAGAGATTCTTCAGGGCTTTGTTGGGAAGGAGTATGACGTTCTTGTGGAGGAGCTGATAGAGGGCGAGGACCTTGCCATCGGACGCTTCTGGGGCCAGGCCCCTGAGGTTGATGGGCTGACGGTGGTCATGGGCCGTGACATGGTTCCGGGACAGGTCTACAGGTGTGGCATAACAAAGGTCAACGGAATAGATCTGGAGGCGGTCAGAATATGAGTGCGGAAAACTATCTTCAGACACTTAATCCGGAGCAGCGTGAGGCCGTCATGATCAACGACGGCTCCCTCCTTGTCTTTGCGGGCGCAGGTTCAGGCAAGACCAGGGTCATCACAACCAAGATTGCCTATGCCATCTCCGAACTCGGGATCAGACCATGGCAGATTCTGGCTGTGACATTCACCAACAGAGCCTGCAAGGAGATGCAGGACAGGGTTGTGGACATGGTGGGCGATGAGGGAAGAAGCGTCATGATCAGGACCTTCCACTCCTTCGGCGTCTGGCTCCTCAGAAAGTACGGACAGCTTGTCGGCCTTGATGCCAACTTCAAGATATACGACGACGATGACAGCGTGGCACTTCTCTGCCAGGCCTTTCCGAACGACAACAAGAAGGAGGTCGCCGGCTACTACCGCAAGATATCGGTCATAAAGGACAGGATGGAGAAGCCGAACCCGTTGGACGAGAGGCTCTGCAAGTACTACAGAAAGTATCAGGAGACCCTCCAGCGAACAGGCAACGTGGACTTCGCGGACATGATCATCAAGTCCATAGACCTTCTC
>JAFVFA010000142.1 GCA_017475725.1 Spirochaetales bacterium | reverse complement strand
GCTAGCGAAGGAATACTGTTTTTTCCAATGACTATGTTCTCAAACTCTTTCATTTCTCGTCACCTCCCCACACTTCAACGCAGAAGCCTTTGTGACCGCAGGCAGTGCAGGTCAGCTTGCGGGCTGTGGGAGTGTGATTTGCCCAGAAGGCATCCTTAAGACCAGGCTTGAACACCTCATGACATTCCGGACAGAGGTATTTCACATGCCCGAAGTAGTACCGACTTACCGACACACCAAAAACTGAAGCCACAAAGACCCAGGCGATGAACGGCCACCATATGCCTTTCACAATCCAGAAGATGATTGAGAACAATTGAAGTCCCGAAACCGGGATTCCCGTCAGAACCATTGTCCAGCGAAGTCTCTTTAATCCTTTTTTGTTTTCCATAACCACAGCCATGTCACCGATGGATTCGAGAGAGACTGATTCCTTGCCCTTCAGGCCTTTCTTAAGTTCACGAAGCGTCTCCAGTTTCTCCTGCTTATCTGCAATCTCATCCGAGATGGACTTTTCCTGATTCTCTATCAGAAGCGAAATCACCTTCTCCGGGTGATCTTCCCTGAGAATCTGGGAAATGGCATTGATCGGAAGATCCAGTTCGCGGAGAAAGCAGATCACCTTCATGTGCCCGAGGTCATCATCCGAATACAGTCTCCTCCCGCCTTCGGAAAGACCGCTTGGAACAAGGATCCCCCTACTGTCGTAGTACTGGACCGTTCGGACCGTGACATTGCACAGTCTGGCAAGTTCTCCCGTCGTATATTTCGACACAGCTTACCCTCCTTCGGCATGGATACTACAACATGACGTAGCGTAACGAGCAACACATTACGCAAAGTCATTTTCTTTCCATGTTGTTTTTCAACAAAAATGGCTGGTTTTTCATGGTTTTCAGGGATATTTACCGCTTTTTCCAGCAAAAAAAGATAGTTTTCAGGGAGGGTTATAGTTGTATCTCCGCAGTTCCGATGTCATGTATCAGCCCGGAGTCGCACAGCGTCCCCCAACTGAATATGGTTTCAAGCTGACCGCTTCCACCTTCAAGGCTCAGGTCCCCCACAATCCAAGGCGCCGTGATGCCGTAATAGCCGTACCTGGCATCCACAGCCTTTCCGGCAGCTTCGGCACCGTCCCCGATGTTGTTTGGACCTGAAACCTCATCACGCCCCAGCCATGCAGCCTGGTCCGAGATGAACCTCCCGGCAATCCCGTCATCGTAGCCCAATGCCTTGAGCTCAGACAGACGCGCCTCTTCGCTTTTCCCATTTGTGACAATCCGGGAGACCTGAAGATACCTGTCAACATCAAGGACTCCTGTGCGGACAGTGGCCGAGGACTTCGGAACGCTGCGCTGGGAGTCGTTGGGGTAACTGCCATCCCCATTCCTTCCGAATGACATGGAGTGTCCGCCATTCCCTCCATCCCGGCTGACATCAAGCTGTCCGGAAAGCTCCCCCATGGATGCGATGCTCTCAGGCAGGAAGCCCCCGTAATACGGCCAGGCAAGATTGAAATGCAGATCTCCATTGTTGTCGAAGAGCACAATCGTCTCTTTCGCATTGTCAGGCGAGATAAGGTCGTATGAGGTTACAGGCCAGTTCTCATCGCTGCTTTCGACAAGCGAGTAGATCTGCTGACCGGTCATCTTGCCGAACACCTCGATCTGCTTCTCTGCCGTCAGTGACTTGAATTCCTCATAGGTCATGCCGGCCGTACGGCTTCTCCCCCACAGCAGCAATGCACCACCTATAGCGGCTATAATCAGGACTGAGGCGATGATGACTGCAATGATCTGCTTTCTGCTCATCGGAGAAGAATGTTCCTTCCCGGGAAGGTGTTGTAGCGGTCCGGTACCCAGATTGGCTTCACATCCTTGACCGCCTCTGCGGCAGAGATGACTGCATCGCCGTTGTCTATGTCAATCAGCGTGTATCTGTCATTGCCCATCCCCAGCTCCTTCATGTAGCTCAGCTGGCGCAGTCCGTGACGGCTCTCAACCCTCTCGATCAGCGCCTTTCCACCGCCTTCCGGAAGACTGTAGATCAGATCGATGCAGGCATTGTCCGCAGCCAGGATGTCAAGCGATGCCACAAACCCTATGTCAGGGGTTACAACAGGCTCTGCCTCAGGTCCCTCGCAGTCGCAGGAGACGGACATGTTGCGCATGGTGTTGATGTAGCAGACATGGGGTGCGAAGAAGTCAATGGTGGCCTTGGTGCTCTCGGATATGCGCTCCATCAGCTCCTCCTCTGCGATGCTCCACATATCGTCGGAGCCCTCCACGGTGTGGATCTCCTTCTTGCCGATCCTTCCGTCTGCGCAGCCAATGCCTATGTTCTTGTTGCTGCCACCGAATCCACCCATCATGTGTCCCTTGAAATGGGTCAGCACAAGAAGGGAATCGTAGTCGAGCATGCTCTTTCCGACATGCATCTCGGAGAACCACTTGCCTCCCTTCACCGGAAGCGCGGCAACGCCATGCTCGTCCGTGATGTCCACAGGGCAGAAATCCCAGCCGTTCGTCTTCAAAGTCTTGCGGTGAGCCTCAGTTGTGTATCTGGAGCCTTCATAGTAGGTGTTGGTCTCGATGATCCTGGCTTCCGGAAGCCTGCTCTGCATGAGCTCCCTGACCCATGGGCGTGGGATGATGTTCGGACCTTCCGCCTCTCCTGTGTGGAGCTTGACGGCTATCCTGCCTGTCAGCACCGACTTCACGTGATCGTATATTCTCTCAAGTCCCTCAGCGGAAAGGTCACGGGTGAAGAAGACCACGCTGCTTTCACCTGTGCGCTTCTCGAATGGAACATACCTGTTGCCGTCCTTTCCTGAAATTCTGTCCTTCATAATCATTGTCCTCCATTTTACTTCATCAAGTCCTGCATTTCAGGGCATCATCTGTCGAATCCAAGCTTGATTCTCATAGTCAGGCAGTCCACCGGCTTGTTGCCGTAGGAGCTTCCGGCCTCATGTATGCCGTAGACAAGCTCGAATGTGCTTCCCATGAACCCCACTCCAACTCCGAACTCAGGATAGCCGTACTTGTAGGCGGCCCGGATGCTCAGGATGTCATATACGTCGACCTTCACGGACGCATTCAGGTACTTCATCAGCTCCAGCATCGGCCTCTCCTGCTTCAGCTCCTTCGTGAAGAAAGAGATCGCGTCGGCTACCTCGATGGCTGCAACCGGATTGACGGCCTTGAACTGAGGGTCGAAGATGACGGACGCCCCGAATCTCCATGGAGTGTAGATCACATACGGATCGGTTCCGTTGCTGAATGAGGCAGCGCTCTGAAGGTTCTCGTAGTTGCGCATGTAGTAGAAACCGTTCAGGTTGTTGACCATGGCATTGACCGTGAGCCTGTCACCAATGAGACCAAGGGAGACACCAAGGTCTATCGGGAAGGCGAAGCCTCCGCGGGCCTTCAGGCTGTTGAAGTCCTTGGTCCTGCTGATCAGGGCTGAGACCTCGTCGTAGTTTATCTGGAGCATGTAGATCTTCTCGGAGACATGGAGAGTGGCACCCACATCCAGAGTCAATGCATCCGTGTCCACCACCCTGCGGCCATAGCCGAATGACAGGGCGTAGTTGATCGTCGGCACGTATCCGTTGCCCATGGCAGTCTGGGAATCAGTGTCAAGCTCACCGTTCTCCTTGATCTTAGGCATCGACTTGATGTCGGTGCTAGCATTGAAGCCGAAGCCGTAGTTGCCTATCTGGGCACCAAGACCGACATCGCCCATAATGACATCGTTGTATCCGGGCCCTACCTCCATCAGAAGACCAAGGGCATAGGTTATCCAGTTCTTCCTCTCCCACTGGAACCTTGTTATGTTCGACAGTGCCTCTGCAGTGCTTCTGTTCTGCACAGCATTGGAGAAATTGAAGGAGAGCACATCAAATGAAAGGCCCTGGATCCTGAATCTGTCCTTGGCGAAGTCCGCCGGGTTGGAGAACAGTCCGTAGTCCAGACCGTCATAGTAGTTCGTATCCGCAGGACTGTAGGCCCTGTTTGTCACACCGCTGTAGACTCCGTCATCAGTGGCGGCGAACGCAGAGGTGACGAGGACTGCCAAAGCCATGAGAATTGCAATTGTACGTTTCATTCCACACCTCCTCAGTCAATCATTCCGCCCACAAGGCCTGCCACGTCAAGCTTGCAGTCATAGATGTATCCAATGGCATCGATGTATCCCATCACAGTGTCCACCTTGTCTGAGATGTTGGCCATTATCCAGTTGGCATCGAAGCCCTCGAAGGATTCGGCCTCCTTGTACTCAGGGGTCTCCTTGTACGCATCGATGACATCGCATACGGCGCTGAGAAGATTGTACAGGATTCCTACAGCCAGCTTGTCACCTACCGTCTGGTAGTCTCTGGAGCCCACACTGGCCTTGACGTCATTATGGAAGTCAAGAAGCACCTGCAGGTCTATCTTGACCGGCTTTCCCGCACCGTTCCTGTTCTCGACCATCTTCTTCACATCCTCAAGCCTCAAGAGGATCTTATCTGCGAAGATGTTGTAGTCAAAGGACCTAAGCGGTATGGGGCTGTCGGTATTCTGCAGGACATCCGGGATGTTCCCGGCCTGCTCGGCCAAAGAAGGGTCCAAGTTCAGGATCTGTATCAGGAACTTGATCGTCTCCGAGTTCTCCAGAAGGGTAAGGAAACCACCAATGACAGGCGTCCTATGCAGGCCTTCGAGTGTGTTCTTGTATTCCTTGGCTTCCGAGTACTTCCCCACGTACTTCTCGTTGAGTGCAGCCCTCAGTGATCCATCCTTGGCTCCGCTGACCTTTGCCTTCAGCACGGCGAGGGTCGTTTCGTCGACCACCTTTCT
>JAFVFA010000141.1 GCA_017475725.1 Spirochaetales bacterium | reverse complement strand
GATGATGATCATGATCATCATGAGCATCACCACGACCATGATGACGATGATCACGATGAGCACGAGGAGCATGAGCACCATCACCACCATCATGAGCACAAGCATGAAGGCGAGAGTGAGGACGAGTACGGAATAGGAACGTTCATCTACTACAGAAGGACCCCGTTCAACAGGAACAAGCTCAGAGACTATGTGAATGACTGGCCAAGGGACATCATCAGATGCAAGGGTCTTGCCTGGTTCGGTGATGAGTACAATACTGCATACGTCTTCGAGACATCCGGCAGACAGCTGCTCTGCGGCCCTTATGGAAAGTGGATCGCCTCAGCACCTGCATCGCAGCGCAAGGCCATCCTTGCCAACAACCCTCAGCTCAGAGAGGATTGGGACGATCAGGTGGGTGACAGAATGATAAGGCTCTGCATCATAGGAAAGAACCTTGACAGGAAGGCCATTTCGGCTCAGCTGGACAAGTGCCTTGCAACAGAGGACGAGATAGAGAAATGAATCAGAGCACCAGGTCTCTGATCTGGTCAATGTCTGAGACAAGGACCTCCTCGGGAACTCCGGATCCCAGGAGGTCTTCTTTTGTCCTCATTCCCCAGGTCAGGATTCTGTAGTCCATATCGGCTGCTTTGGCAGTGAGATGGTCCACTTCGCTGTCTCCCACGTAAAGCATGTCGGACACAGGTATTTTGACAAGTTTGCTGAAAGCTTCAATGGCCTGAGATGACGGTTTCATCTCATATTTTCCATTCATCCCCGTGATTTGGGCAAATGTTATGTTTGGAAAGCTGATCTTCAGCACTGACTCCGCTATGTCCTGCTCCTTGTTGGAATAGACGCAGACAGGTATGTTTGCCCTGTTCAGGTCCTGCAGGAACCCGGTCACTCCGGGGTATGGCCTTGTGTATCTGACAGGCACCTGCCTATAGAAGTTCAGAAGCCTCTGAAGCAGCGCATCGGCGTCATCGAACCTGAAGCCTATCTCCGCTGAGGCGTTGATGATTGCATTTTTCAGACCCCTTCCGACGAACCTGTTGATCTGGCTGTCAGTGAACTCATGCTCCAGAGTCCGGCCGATTGCCAGACCTATGTCCTTGGTCGTGTTCAGCAATGTGCCGTCAAGGTCAAAGACAATCCCCCTCTTCAGAGGTCGCATAGTGTCTTGTCCCCGTAGACCGTGCTCCAGTCCTTTCTGAAGTTTGCCACTGCAAGGTCTATGGAAGGGTTCGCGAATGCCGTGTCCAGAAGCTCCGGCGGAACTGTGAGAGCCTGGGCACCATCCGCTATCGCGTTCGTGAGCTGCATGACGTTCTTGAATGATGCCCCTACTATCTTGCAGTCCTTGCCGCTTGCGGCTATGGCATCTGCGGTCTGGCTGAACACCTTGTCGGCATCTATGTCCAGATTGAGCATCCTGTTGTAGTACAGGGCCAGGTAGTCCGCTCCGGCAAGCATGGCCAGCTCTGCCTGAATTGTTGTGTAAATCGCTGTTGCTGTGACGTTGAAGCCTTCACGGGACATGATCCCGATCGCCTTGAGGCCTTCTCTGGAGACAGGGGTCTTTATGTAGACATTCTCATCCACTTTTCGCTTTATGGTCTCAGCTTCCTTGAGTATCCCCTGGCAGTCGGTGCTTATGACCTGTATGTGGAAGGTCCTGTCCTTTCCGATTATCCTTCTTATCTCCCTTGCATGGGCGAAGAAGTCTATGTGCCCTTCGGCCTTGAAGATCGATGGGTTCGTTGTCAAACCGGAGATGGGGTAGTATTCGACTGCCTCCGCTATCCTCTTCAGATTGGCTGTGTCAAGCATCAGTTCCATGGTGTCCTCCAGAATCACGTAGATTCTATCTTCATTTCTGTTTTTTGTATATGAAGAATTGTGCTATCATCTATTGTAAGGAGTCTATGGCATGGAGTACAAGAGCATCAGTCTGCAGCAGCAGGAGATACCATACAAGGATTTCACAGGCTACAACACAGAGGACATAGCCGCCAAGTTCAAGGCTGTGATAGAGGGGGAGGGGCCGGTTGTGGATGACTTCCTTGAGCTGAAGGTTCTGAAGTCCTATTCCATCTTTCAGCGCGGAAGCCTCATAGCCCCCTTCCTGAGAGGGGTTCTGCTTTCCGTGGGAGCAGTGTCCACTGTGCAGGTTGACTGCGACGGAGCAGAGCATCTTGTCTTCTGGCCTGAGAGGTTTCGAGGTAATGAATCCGCAATAGAGTCATTGGATTTTGATGGTTTCACCGATTACAGGCCATCAGGACAGAAGGATGACATGGAAGAGGGTACATTCAGATCCATTGCGGACTTCCCTCAGATAGAGGTCTTCAATGCCATGAAGGATGTCCTGTCAGACGGCAAATCCCTCAAGCGCGTTGATCTTCTCACCGAGACCAACCACGCCCTCGGTTTCACGGTCAAGGGTCGCCAGATAAGGCTGACGCTTGAGTCCGTTCTCAAGGCCGGAATTGCGAACGGCTCGTTCGTGTACAACCGCAGAGCAGGCACAATCAGGCTAAGATGAAGGTTCCGAAATGAATTTTCTCCATATGAAATACGCCGTCTCTGTAGCGGAGACCCAGTCACTGAACAAATCCGCCGCGATTCTCAATGTGGGACAGCCCAACCTCAGCAGGGCCATCAAGGAGCTCGAGGACAGCCTTGGCGTTGTGCTCTTTGAGAGGAGCCCAAGGGGAATGGCCTTGACCGAGGATGGCGAAATGTTCATACAGTACGCCAGGAGCATCCTTAACCAGGTAGAGCAGGTCGAGGATGTCATGCACAGCAGAAAGAAGCCTAAGAAGTCGTTCTCCGTGGCCGTCCCAAGAGCCAGCTACATGTGCGATGCCTTCTCCAGGTTTGTGAGCCAGATCCCTGCAGACGAGGACATCGACATCCTGTACAGGGAGACGAACGCCGCCAGAGCCATCCAGAACATAGTCAGAGACGGCTACAAGATGTGCATTCTCAGGTATGCCAAGAACTATGAGCTGTATTACGACAACCTGATAGAGGAGAAGAAACTGAAATCGGAGATCATCGCGGAGTTCAGATATGTCCTTCTGATGAACAGGGAATGCCCGCTGGCAAGGCAGTCCAGAATAAAGTACAGCGATCTGTCAGGATTCATAGAGGTGGCCCATGCGGATCCGTATGTCCCGTCACTGCCGTTTGCAGTTGTCAGAAAGGATGAGCTGCCGGACAACACCCATCAGAGGATCTTCGTATTCGAGAGGGGCAGCCAGATGGAGCTTCTCGGCCGGCGTACCGAATGCTTCATGTGGGTTTCCCCCAGTCCTCAATATATGTTGGACCGGTATAACCTTGTGCAGGTGCCTTGCGAGGACAACAAAAGGGTTTACAGGGATGTCCTTGTATATGGAAAGGACTACAAGCTATCGAATTACGACAAAATGTTCATAGAACAGCTTAAAAGAACCAAATCGGAGATTATTGACCCTTTCAGTGCAATAAATGTGGACAACTGACAATTATTTTCGGCAATTGGCCATTAAGTCTCTTGATTGTATATAATTATTGGTTATGTAAAAAATGCATAACCTAATGAAAAACTCGTATTTCACAAAAGTTCCGATATCTGCTTTAATAGCACCAGAAGGAGAAGATCCTCCCTCTGGATTATTAGCACATAATAGTTCCCTTTTGTTTTTTTGCCTTTTCGGACCCTGCACGGGGTCCGTTTTCTTTATTCCCCAAACATGGTACATTATGGCAAGGACATTCTATAGGGAGCATGGAAATGGAGACCAAAACCATAATCTGCATCGTGATAGCCGTTCTGCTGGTTATCCTGAACATCAATTCCTTCGCATTCATGGCACTGGACAAGAAGAGGGCCCAGAAGGACAAGACCCACAGCCATCCTGAGACGAGAATACCGGAGAAGAAGCTCTTCCTGATGGCAGGGCTCTTCGGTGGCGTTGGCGGATGCCTTGGGATGTATCTGAAGAGGCACAAGACGAAGCACTGGTATTTTGCCCTGTTCTTCCCTCTCATGACAATTGCCCAGATAGCAATCCTGGTTCTGCTGTACATCTACGTCCTGAGGTGAACCTGGGCTCTTGACTGCCTCTGCAAGAAGGATGTATAACCTCTATGTGGATACCCCTAGGGGGTATAAGAGAGGTGAATATGGATTGCCCATGCTGCAATGCGGAGGACAACGGGAGAAAGACCAATAGGACCGAGGATCAGAAACGCAGGCTTGTCAACAGACTCAAGCGTATAGAGGGACAGATCCGCGGTATCCGGAACATGATAGAGAATGACGCCTACTGCAATGACGTTCTCATACAGAGCGCTGCGGTAGGTGCTGCAGTCGATGCCTTCAGCAAAGAGGTCCTGTCTGCCCATATCCATGGGTGTGTCGCGCGTGACATCAGGGCCGGCAAGGATGAAGTGATCGATGAACTCATGCAGACCATGCAGAAGTTGATGAGGTGATATATGGAACAGTACAACGTCACCGGAATGAGCTGTGCGGCCTGCTCGGCGCGAGTGGAGAAGGCCGTCTCGGGGGTTGAGGGTGTGACATCCTGCTCTGTAAGCCTTCTGACCAACTCGATGGGGGTGGAGGGCACCGCAAGCAGTGCGGCCATAATCAAGGCTGTTCAGGATGCTGGCTATGGGGCCTCTCTGAAGGGTTCCGCGAAGGTTTCTGACCACAGTGCTGAGGAGGAGGCCCTTGAGGACCACGAGACTCCGAAGCTCCGAAAGAGGCTGCTCTGCTCCATAGGTTTCCTTC
>JAFVFA010000140.1 GCA_017475725.1 Spirochaetales bacterium | reverse complement strand
GCTGCCAGGGATCTCGGTGTGGAGCTGTTTGTCCTTGATGACGGATGGTTCGGGCAGAGGAACAACGACATGACAAGCCTTGGGGACTGGTTCGTGAACACCTCGAAGCTCCCGGGCGGAATAGCAAGGCTGTCTGACAGGATCCATGACCTCGGAATGCTTTTCGGAATCTGGGTGGAGCCTGAGATGGTCAGCAGACAGAGCCTCCTGTTCGAGAAGCATCCTGACTGGGCCATAATCATACCGGGCAGGGACCCGTCAATAGGAAGGAACCAGTTCATCCTTGACTTCACCAGAAAGGACGTCAGGGACTACATAGTGGATGCAATGGGCGATGTTTTCAGACGCTCCAGGGCGGATTACGTGAAATGGGACATGAACAGGGTGTTCAGCGACCTTTACAGTGCCTCTCTGGACAGGATGGGCGAGTTCTCCCACAGGTATGTCCTTGGCCTCTACGAAGTGTTCGACAGGCTGACCACCGCATTCCCGAAGATCCTGTTCGAGGGCTGTGCCTCGGGCGGGAACAGGTTCGATCTTGGAATACTCTGCTTCATGCCGCAGATCTGGACCAGCGACAACTCTGATGCCTACTGCCGCACCCAGATCCAGAGCGGGACGTCCTATGCATACCCCGTCAGCACCATGGGGGCGCATGTGTCGGCATCGCCGAACCACCAGACCCTGAGAAGGACTGACATAGAGTCCCGTTTCAATGTCGCTGCATTCGGGGACCTCGGATATGAGATGGACCTCGGCTCTCTCAGCGCCGCAGAGAAGCAGGCGGTGGCCAACCAGATCGCCTACTACAAGCGTCACAGGGCGCTTTTCCAGTATGGTCGCTTCTTCAGACTGTCCGAGGGTCTCGATTCCAAGGACGAGGATGACCGCAATCGTGTCCGCTGGGTCGTGGCAAACACCGATTTCAGCGAGATGATCGTACTGGACTTCCAGATTCTGAACCAGGCCAACATAGGGCCGGAGGTTCTCAGAATCCCGTTCGCAAGACCTGATTTCGACTATGAGATAAAGGCCCGCGACCAGAAGGTGCCTCTCGAGCAGTTCGGGAGCCTGATCAACATGGTCAGCCCTGTCAGGGTCAAGAGCAACAGCACAGTGAAGAAGGCTCTGGACAAGAACATAATGCTCAAGGCCTCAGAGGAGATGTGCATCGTCTCCGGCGATGTCCTTGCCTACGGCGGACTCAGGCTGAATCCGCAGTTCTGCGGAACGGGCTTCACTCAGGAGACCAGGGTGCTTGGGGATTTCGGATCCAAGATGTATCACATTATGCGGGTTAGGAAGTGATCAGACATACCTCTCGAGTATTCTGACGAACTCCTCGAGACCCTCTCTGTCGTTCTCGTCAAAGCGGTTGAAGAGGGGGCTGTCTATGTCCAGGACACCGAAGATCTCGCCCTTCCTGTGCATCGGGATGACTATTTCGCTGTTGCTTGCGCTGTCACATGCTATGTGCCCCGGAAACTTGTGCACATCAGGGACCAGCTGGGTGCGGTCCTCTGCGACCGCTGTGCCGCATACCCCTTTCCCGATTTGGATGATTGTACAGGCCACTTTGCCCTGAAAAGGTCCCAGAACTAGCTGATTGTCCTTGATTGTGTAGAATCCAACCCAATTCAGGCCATCAAGTTGCTCGTTAAGAAGAGCTGAGGCGTTTGCAAGGTTTGCCATTGTGTATCCGACACCTGAAACCAGGCCTTCAAGCATTGCATTGATCTGCGAATAATCGGTCATCTTTCTCTCCGTTCTGACAATAATCCAAAGGGCTTGGGTTTGACAAGAGCTTACCCTGTTGTGATAGACTTTCCCCATTATGAAGAAGACGTTCTACAGCGAATTGGCATATTTTCTCGGCTTGGTCAGCATCGCCCTGGGTGCCGCCTTCATGGAGAAGGCTGACTTCGGGATGTCCATGATAGTCGCACCGGCTTATCTGATCTTCCGCAAGATGTCATCCATATACAGCTTCTTCACCTTCGGAATGGCCGAGTACACCCTTCAGGGTGCATTGCTGATACTGATGATAATTGTGGTCAGGAGATTCAAGGTATCCTATCTGTTCTCATTTGTGACGGCAGTCATCTACGGCTTCATCCTGGACGGATGCATGCTGCTTGTTGGCGGGATACAGAATCCTGGCATGGCTCTGCGGATAGTCCTTTATATAGCAGGCCTGCTGGCGGGATCGGTGGGTGTCTCCCTTGTGTTCCATACCTACATAGCCCCTGAGGTCTACGAGCTCTTCGTCAAGGAGATATCGGCCAAGACGGGCAGGGACATCAACAGGGTGAAGACCGTGTACGATGTCTGCAGCTGCCTTCTGGGCGTTGTCCTTTCATTCAGCTTCTTCGGACTTTGGGTTTTCGAGGGCGTGAAGTGGGGCACCATAGTGTGCGCAATCATCAACGGGTCCCTGATAGGGCTCTGCACAAAGCTCTTCGAGCGTTTCTTCGAGTTCAGGGACGGATTGAAGCTCAGAAGGTATTTCTGATCATCTAGAACAGCACAGCGGTGGCTATCTTCAGGTACACAAGAAGTGAGAGGGCATCGACTATTGTCGTGATGAACGGGCTTGCCATGACTGCAGGGTCGAAGCCGAGCTTCTTTGCAAGGAGCGGCAGCGAGCAGCCTATGAGCTTTGCCATCAGGACTGTCAGGGCCATTGTGGAACTCACAACAAGCGCAACGAGAGGGAAGGAGTAGTTTGTGGCCTCGGCCATGTTGCCGAACAGGAGCCCATCCACAAGCATCACCTTGCCGAAGCAGACAATGCCCAGCGCCAGACCGCACATCAGGGCGGTCAGGAACTCCTTCATGAGCACCTTGCCTATGTCATTCAGCTCAAGTTCCCCAAGGGAGAGCGCACGGATCACGGTCACCGAAGACTGGGATCCGGAGTTTCCGCCTGTGTCCATCAGCATCGGTATGAAGGCTGTCAGTATGACAAGCTGTGCAAGCGAGTTCTCGAAGCTTGTTATTATCAGCCCGGTGAAGGTCGCGGACACCATCAGTATCATCAGCCATGGAACTCTGTGCTTGAACAGCTCCCAGGGCGATGTCTTCAGGTATGGCTTCTCGTACGGAGTCTGGGCCGACATGATTGTGATATCCTCGGTTGCCTCTTCCTCCATGACGTCCATGGCATCGTCGAATGTGATGATACCGACCATGCGGTTGTCGCTGTTCACTACAGGCAGAGCCATGAAGTTGTACTTCGACATCTGCTTGGCGACCTCTTCCTGGTCCATCATGGTGCTGACCGTGATGACGTTCGTGGTCATCAGCTGGTCGACCTTGGTCTGCTGGTCCTTAGCAAGCATGAGGTCCTTGGCCGAGACCAGACCGAGGATCCTGTTGAATCTGGACAGCACGTAGCAGGTGTATATGGTCTCCTTGTCCAGACCAGTCTCCCTGATGCGGTTGAAGGCATCGGCCACCGTCATGTCCGCTGTAAGCGAGATGTACTCCGTTGTCATGATGGAGCCTGCGGAGTTCTCGGGGAACTGCAGAATCTCATTTATCTCGCGTCTTCTGTCCGGGGTGACCTGCTGGAGGATCCTGCTGACTACGTTTGCAGGCATCTCCTCCACTATGTCGGCGGCATCGTCAACGTAGAGCTCGTCCAGGACCTGCTTGAGCTCAGTGTCCGAGAAGCCCTTGATCAGGAGCTCCTGGTTGTCAGGATCCATCTCGACGAAGGTGTCCGCCGCCACATCCTTGGGCAGAAGCCTGAACATGATGGGCAGCTGGTCTT
>JAFVFA010000139.1 GCA_017475725.1 Spirochaetales bacterium | reverse complement strand
ACAAGGAGGCCTTCGCCTACCTGTTCTATCCTGCCGACAGGTCCCTTTCGGAGGTCGCGATCAAGCGCCTCCAGACGATAAGCGAGCACACGGAGCTCGGAAGCGGCTTCAAGGTGGCCATGAAGGACATGGAGATAAGGGGTGCGGGGAACCTGCTGGGACGCGAGCAGAGCGGCTTCATGAGCGCCGTAGGACTGGACATGTACATACGTCTCCTTGACGAGGAGATAGCCAAGATACAGAACACCGGTGAGAAGCCCGAGACAGAGGTCTTCCTTGAACTGGACTACAGCGGATACATACCTGACTCCTACATCTCCGACCCGACTGTGAAGCTGGAGATCTACAAGAAGATTGCGGCTACCAGGACAAGAGATCAGCTTGAGCGTCTGTCTGCGGAGCTCAACGACCGTTTCGGGAACATGCCTGAGCAGATGAGCAACCTGCTGTACATAAGCGAGCTCAGGATAGTTTGCCGTATGCTGGACATCTACCATATGCGCGAGAGGAACGGAAGCGTGACGGTTGAGTTCTCCAGAATAGCGTCCATCAGTATCGACAAGCTGATAAACCTGATCAAGACATCCAACGGCGCGGTCTCGATTGACCCGAAGCGCCCATACATAATGAACATGAAGACATCAGCGATCTCCCTTAAGGACAAGGCGCTGTTCATACTTGAGAAGCTTCAGAGGATACTGCCATGAACGATGAAATCTTGAAAGAGGACAACGGGCTCACTGAGGAGGAGAAGGGCATCCTGGAACTGATTCCGGAACTTGCTAGGGTTGAGCGCCGCCAGGAGAACGGATGGCGCGAGATCAAGAGCTTTGTGCTGAGGGGACAGAAACTCAAGGACTTCCAGATACGGGCCCTCAAGGAGCACTTCCACGACTATGCAGTTGTCTATGACGAGAACAGCAGGATGGATTTCAGGGCCATATTCGGCAACGACAATCCTGTTGTGATCGAGATAGGATTCGGCATGGGTGAGAGCACGCTGAAGATAGCCAAGGCTAATCCTGACATCAACTATCTTGGCATAGAGGTCTTTCTGTACGGGTTCTCGAAGCTGTTGGCGAATGCGTCTAATGATGGCCTGAAAAACCTTAAACTGATGAGATTCGATGCTGTTCAGGTTCTTAGGGATATGGTATTAGACGAAAGTGTGTCAGGCTTCCATGTGTTCTTCCCTGACCCGTGGCCAAAGAAGAGACACCACAAGAAGCGTCTTATCCAGGTGCCGTTCGCAAACCTTCTGGCGTCCAAGCTGAAGAAGGGCGGGTACATCTACTGCGTCACCGACTGGGAGGAGTATGCCCAGCAGATGCTTGATGTGATGGCTCAGGTTCCAAGTCTGAGGAACCCCTACGGCGGCTTTGCACCGGAGCGCGAGTGGAGACCGGAGACGGGCTTTGAGCGCAAGGGTCTGGAGAAGGACTACAGGATCAACGAGGTCTGGGTCGAGAAGATCTGATCATCGATACAGTTCGTGTATATCAATCAGAATTGTATCCTTCTCTTCCTCGATCATCTTTGCAGTAATAGAGGAATTTCTGAACTTCGCCTCATAGAACACAAATGTCAAGTTTATTCGGTATTTGCCGAGTCGGTTATCATCGAATTAGATGTGATCGAATCGATGTGGGAACATTGCCTCATTGTTGGAACCAGTTCTCGATCATCAGAGCGCTGACCTCGCAGATGTTCTCGAAGTCCTTCACGTTCCTTGTGACGAGTATTGCATTGTTCGCTATGGCTGTGGCAGCTATCTGCATATCCATCAGAGGGGCGGGCTTTCCGATTCTCTCAAGCCTTGACTTTATGTCAGAGAAGATTGCAGCTGCATGCTCATCGAATGGGACGAAGGGGAAGGTCTCAAGGATTGTGTCGTAGTAGAAGTCCAGATATCTGTCCTTCCTTTTGGATTCAGGCATCCTCTTTATTCCGAACAGTCCCTCAGCCCAGGCTATCGACGGCAATGCAGATATCCTTTGATTCTTCAGGATTCTGTCTGTAACCATCTTGTCAGGGACGGGTTTTGTGAGCTCGGAGATGACATTTGTATCGAGCAGGTACATGAGAGTCATTCTTCGAAATCCTCCTCGTGTCTCAGGCCTATCTGCATCTCTCGTGGGATGTTGAAGTATTCATCCCATTCCTCATCCGTCAATCCCAGATCGTCTTCCTCCAACTGCTTTCTGTACGCGGCATATGCGATATCGAAATTCGTAGGTTCATGCTTCTGGATGTCATCATCGATCTGTGTGATCATGGCGATGGGCTTTCCATGCCTTGTGATCTGTACGACCTCTCCCTGCTCGACCAGATGAAGGTAGTAGGGGAGCCTGTCCTTTGCAACCGCAACTGAAACGCTCTGCATGGCGGGCCTCCTTTGTCATTGTCTGGTAACAGTATCCGACGAAATGGCCATTTTGTCAAATATGGCCAAAAAAATGGAGCCCGATCTCTCGGACTCCATCGCAGCTCGCAAGTTCCTGCGGCTTACTTGTTCTCTTCTGCAGCGGCTGCTTCCTTGGATGCCTTGATGACATCGTCTGCAAGCTT
>JAFVFA010000138.1 GCA_017475725.1 Spirochaetales bacterium | reverse complement strand
TCCTGTCATCTGCGAGGGGAACATCGACAGCCCCCAGAAGGCAAGGAGGGTCCTTGACCTCGGAGCTTTCTGCGTCGTTGTGGGAAGCGCAATCACAAGGCCACAGCTCATAACAAGAAAGTACGTGACGGCCATCGAGGCGTGACGGTGGGACTCGCCCCTGCGTTTTGCCTAGAACGGGACTCCTTTAGGGTGGTCTAATACGGTGGGACTCGCCCCTGCGGGTCCCCGGCTCACGCAAAACGCAATGCACCTGCGTTTTGCCCAGTTCGCTTCGAGTCCCGCCTCAATAACAAAAATGACCGGCCATGAAAGCCGGTCACTCTTTGTTGCCCAGAACGGGACTCGAACCCACACACCATTGCTGGAACTAGGACCTGAACCTAGCGCGTCTACCAATTCCGCCATCTGGGCAAATTGCTGTGCAACAGCAGAAATATAGACCGAAAGGCAAAACAATGTCAATCGGAACGGTGCTTTTTGCCGTTTGGCGCAAAAAATGCTGGAAAATGGCTGAAATATTCTTTGACAGCAGTGTTTGGCGGGTGTAGACTTCTAGAGAATAAGATAAAACCTCGGAGGTTTAAATGGCAGAAGTATTGTTGAAAAACATCTGCAAGGTCTACGATGGTGGTGTGAAGGCTGTCAGTGATGTCAACATCGACATCCATGACAAGGAATTCGTTGTTCTTGTCGGTCCTTCAGGATGCGGTAAGTCAACCACCCTTCGTATGGTCGCCGGTCTGGAAGACATTTCCAGCGGAGAACTTTACATCGATGGAAAGCTCGTCAACGACGTTCCACCGAAAGACAGAGACATAGCAATGGTCTTCCAGAACTACGCTCTGTACCCGCACATGACTGTCTATGACAACATGGCATTCGGACTCAAGATCCGCAAATTCCCCAAGGAAGAGATTGATGCACGTGTTCGTGAGGCAGCCAAGATCCTCGACATTGAAGAGCTGCTCGAAAGAAAGCCAAAGGCACTTTCCGGTGGACAGAGACAGCGTGTCGCAGTTGGAAGAGCAATCGTCAGAAAGCCAAAGGTCTTCCTTTTCGATGAGCCGCTTTCAAACCTCGATGCAAAGCTTCGTGTCCAGATGAGAGCTGAGATCTCAGGTCTCCATCACAGACTTCAGGCCACAATGATCTACGTCACACATGACCAGGTCGAGGCACTTACAATGGCAGACAAGATTGTCGTCATGAAGCTCGGTGTCATCCAGCAGATCGGCGGACCTCTTGAGCTGTACAACAACCCGGACAACAAGTTCGTCGCATGCTTCATCGGATCACCACCAATGAACTTCATGATCTGCGATGTCATGGCAGAGGGCAACGACATCTATGTACACGAGGGTGATTTCCGCCTGAAGGTCACAGATGCCCAGGCCAAGATCCTCAAGCCATATGTCGGCAAGCAGGTCACATTCGGTATCCGCCCAGAGGACGTCTCGTTCGAGAATTCTTCAGTCGATGGCAAGACAATCGACGGAACAATCTCAGTTGTCGAGCCTCTCGGATCTGAGACCCACGTCTTTGTTGCAACTGCAAAGAACCAGATCACAGGAAAGATCGATCCTACCGCCAGCGTCAAGGTCGGTGAGAAGATCTCCCTCGCTGTCAACATGGAGAAGGCAAAGTTCTTCGATCTGCAGACAGAGCTGGTCATCCGCTAAGTCCAACGACATTTCAGATTACAGCGCCACGGTGATTTTTCATCGTGGCGTTTTTCTATCTATTGCCCAAGCATAGGCAAATGATGATAATGCACCTGTGCTCAGACTGATTCTACTTAGCTTCTTCATGCATACCACGACCGCAGTGATGTCTCCATATGCCCAGATAGTGTTCAGAAACAAGGGCTATTCAAACACTCTGGTCGGCATTGTCCTTGCTGTAGGACAGACTGCTTCTGTGATAATGCCCCTCCTTCTGTGCATGCTGTCGGACAAAACCAGAAAGACCCGGATGATTGCCTTCATTCTTACCGTGGGATGCGCGGCGCTTTTCTTCCCTGCAGCAAAATCGCAGTCCGTTTTGGTCACATGCATCGCATTCTTCATGTCATTCGGCATGTATTGGACCATTCATCCGATGATGGATGGCTATGAGAGCAGGTTGTTCGAAGGGAACCAGGCCAAGTATGGAATGGTCAGATCCATGGGGACTCTGGGCTATCTAATTTGTCTGATCCTGTGTGCCCTGACAGGATTCCCGGACGAGAGGAACAACGACTCCATACTGCTCGCAATGGTCGTGGTCACCAGCCTGTTTGCAACCACATTGCTGTTTGCACCGAAGGATCTGCCGAAGGGGGCAGGGGAGCCCAAGTCCAGGATGTTCTCCTTCTCGTGGTTCAGCGGGAAGTACTATCTGATGATGCTCGTCGTCGCCATCGGAAGGATGGGTGAGACCGTCATAAACAGGATGCTCTCAGGCTACATGACGGAGGTCCTGAACCTTGGAGGCAGGTTCACATTGATGATAGCCCTCGGGGCGTTCTCTGAGATGCTGATGCTGTACTTCGGGGGAAGGCTTCTGGAGAGCGGAAGGATCACCGCCTTCCGGGCCATCATGCTAGGATCAGCCGCAATGGCCGTCAGACTCCTGGTCTACTACCTCTTCCCGAACGTGGTCGCATTCACATTCGCGCAGCTTCTCCACTCACTTACCTTTGGTCTTCTCCATGTTGGAGTTGCAAAATTCACAGCCCAGAACGTCAAGGAGGAGCATTACTCTGTGGCAATGAGCCTCTACTGGGCTATCGCCACGAACCTGCCTCAGATGATTGGTGCATTGATCGGAGGCGTAATCGTAGACTATTTGGGATATTCGGGGCTTTTCCTGATTTTCACTGCCTTCCCGGTGGTCTCCCTGGCTCTTGGGCTTCTGTTCAGAAGGACTCTTGAGGACTGAAGGGAACAGCGATTATTTTTGTTACTTTTTCTTTCCTGCTATGTTATATAATTGGAGAGTCTGGGGAAGTGCCTCGGACTACAAGGAACGAAACAACGAGAGAATACTTTTGATTATTCTCAGGAGGGAACTATGAAGAAAGTTCTGATAGGTCTTCTTGTGGTTGTAATGGTCATGAGCCTTACTTCATGCTCACAGGAACTGGCAAATCTCATGGGTAAGATGAGCAACAACGTGTTCGGCATTCCTGCTGATACAAGCGCAGCTGATGCTGCCACAGCAACTGTGGACAGCTCTGTGACCAAGGATGAGGGAGGAAACGTAACAGTCGACCTCTCCGCTGCAGCCGCCATCACATCTTCAATCTCGGAAATCAAGGATTCACCTAAAAAGACTGAAGCCTTCAAGTCTCAGCTGTCTGAGACCGTCGTACCTGCTGATGCAACACCTGAGGAACAGCAGGCTGTCAAGGATGCCATTGTTTCGGCCGCAACAGAGGCTGCAACTGCTCTTGCTGATGCTGTAGGAGACAGCGAGATAGTCGCAGAGATCCAGAATGTTCTCAACGGCATCTCCGCTTCTCTCTCTGACAATCCGACCAAGGCTGAGCTTGCAACGGTTGCAGTAATCGCAGAGATCGCAACAACTGCAGCTGATGTGGTCAAGAGCGGAACCGATTCCCTTACAGAGGAGGATGTCAACGCTCTTGTGGAGAAAGGTCTGTCAGCATATGACACACTCGTTGTGGTGACGGAGATCTCAGGGATTGACGTACTCGGTGATGTGGATATCTCGAGTCTTCTCAGCAGCATTTCCAAGGATGTCTCAAGGGATGATTCCAAGTTCGATATCGGAGTCTTCAAGACATCCGTCTCCAAGCTTCTGAAGCTCGTCACAACCGACAAGCAGTTCAGCGCCACAAAGTACAAGGCTCTCATCTTCCAGGCTAAGGCCGTCAAGGCTTCCCTTGATTCCATCGCCATGTTCTATGTGGAGCAGGATCCTGACGCAATCCTTGCGAAGCAGATCGAATGTGGTCTCACGGTCGATGACCTTGGACTTTATCTTGTATCCTCCATCCTGGTCGAAGCCGACAAGCTCGGTGGTGACTCATGGACTGGATTCCTGGCTGCATTCATCAACGAAAACTACGATGCACTCGAGTCCCTTGGCGCTGTCGAGTTCAAGGACATTGATGAAGGTATCTTCTATAACGCTATGAGCGCAATCGACACCAATATCGACGGATCCCTTTCAGGTACCGACAAGGAGTCCATCCTCAAGGAGCTTGGAGAGGATATGAAGAACGCGATCGCAAACAAGACAAGCTTCCAGTTCACAGCGGATGCCCTCAACATCCTCAGAACCGGTGCAGTCATTCTGGTTGACGCCGAGTACACCGGTCTTCTCGAGATGGGAAATGGTGATGGGACAATCACCGGTCTTCTCTCTTCTTTCTAATTATCGGAGGTAAGTTACCATGAAGAAAATATTCATCGTCATGATGGTTGTCCTGATGGCCTACTCAATGGTCTTCGCAGAGGACGTCGAACCGGCTGTGGAGT
>JAFVFA010000137.1 GCA_017475725.1 Spirochaetales bacterium | reverse complement strand
AGGAACATCCCGCTCCGGCCAATGCAGTACGGCCAGGGGCTTGCGATGATAGCGATCATAGAGGGGAATGAAGCCCTCAAGGAAGGTGGAAGATGATGGGCAGACCGAAAATCAAGCGCTCGAACATGAAGAGGTACATACCGCTGTACATAATGCTGATCCTGCCTGTGGCATACTTCGTGGTCTTCAAGTACGGTCCCATGTACGGGATCTCCGCGGCCTTCAAGGACTACAACATATTCAAGGGTCTGAAGGGAAGCCCATGGGTCGGCTTGAAGTACTTCAAGGAGCTCTTCTCCACCCCAGGCTTCTTCAAGGCGCTGAAGAACACCCTGATCCTGACCATAGGGGACTTGCTGTTCACATGGCCTGTGCCGATCATCATAACCATTTTCCTGAACGAGCTGGTCAGCGAGAGGCTCAGCAAGCTGGTCGAGCAGGTGACCTACCTGCCGCACTTCCTCTCGACCGTCATAATCTCAAGCATCTTCTACCAGGTATTCGCCCCGTCCGGCGTCATAAACAACGTGGTGACATCGGTCTTCCACTGCAACCCCATACCGTTCCTGACAAAGAACACCGGATGGAGGATAACCTACTGGCTTGCCAGCATCTGGGAAGGCACAGGATATGGAATGATAGTCTACCTTGCAGCAATAGGTGGAATAAACAAGGAATTATATGATGCTGCGTACATCGATGGCGCAGGCAGATTCAAGAGGATCTGGCATGTGACGCTGCCTCAGATACGCCCGACAATAGTCACCATACTGATAATGAACACCGGAAGGCTGTTCTCCATAGGCTTCGAGAAGCCCTATTTCATGAGGAACGTGCTGGTGGAGGAGGCCTCTGACGTCATAAGCCTGTACACCTACAGACTCGGACTCCAGTCCGGACGCTATGACTTCGCAACAGCAGTCGGTCTGTTCCAGTCGGTCGTCGCTCTGGTCATGGTGCTCTCAGTCAACAAGATAGCAAAGAAACTCGGAGAGGAGGGTCTGTTCTGATGGCAAACGCATACGACAAGAAGCACAGTCCGTTCCAGATAGTTCTCTCAATCTTCTTCATTCTCATAATCCTTGCAGTCCTGCTTCCCATCCTGAACATCGTGGCCACATCACTCAGCGGCAGGGATGCAATAGCCATGGGAAAGGTGGGCCTTGTTCCGGTCAACTTCTCAACAGCGGCCTACAAGATGGTGTTCAAGGACAAGGCCATGATAAGGTCACTGGTGTTCTCCACGGTTCTGATGGTCGTGAAGACGGTGGTGTCCATGCTCCTGACCATCCTTGCGGCCTACCCTCTCTCAAAGAGGGACCTGCCGGGCGGCAAGTTCATAATGCTGCTGATCACCATAACGATGTACTTCAGCGCTGGAATGATCCCGAACTACCTGCTGGTCAAGCAGCTGCACCTGATCAACACCTTCTGGGTCCTGGTCATCCCGGGCGCGATAACGGCATTCAACCTGATAATACTCAGGTCCTTCTTCATGAGCATCAACCCCAGTCTGTTCGATGCGGCATACATAGACGGCTGCACGGAGATGCAGACGCTCAGACTTGTGGCGATCCCGCTTTCCAAGGCCGCCATCCTGACGCTTTCACTGTTCTATGCCGTAAGCAGATGGAACAGCGTAAGCGACATAATCCTCTACGTACAGAACCCGAAGTTCTACACCCTGCAGTACAGACTCAAGCTCATGATGGACACCATCAACATCCCGTACGACGAGAAGGACGAGGTCACACGTGAGATCATAGCCGAGAACTTCAAGGCCGCCTGCATAGTGTTCACGATGATCCCCGTCCTGATACTCTACCCGTTCGTCCAGAAGTACTTCAGAGAAGGTGTCATGATCGGAGGCGTCAAGGAATGAGAACCATCGTCGGAAAGGGCCAGTCACTAACCTCATGGTTGACCTCGAAGCTGTTCGAGGAGCCTTTCCACGCCCCTATGGTCGAGCTCCACACGGAGAGATACAGAACCGGAATCACCGCCATGAGAGACCTGTACGACAACTACCAGGTCTCACAGATCAAGAGGCAGTTCCTGGAGCGTGGACGATTCTTCGGAAGCCCGTACCCGACATCGATCGCCTTCGACGGCATCAGACTCCCGGACGGGTCCACAATGATGGACTTCTCCGGCTTCTGGTTCTACCCCACCGAGATCACCGTCTACTCCAAGCTCTACATAGAGAGCGATGAACGGAAGACCATCACCCTATCACTGAGATGCAACGGAAGCATCATAGCCTGGGCCAACGGAAAGGAGGCCTTCAGGGTGCTCTCCGAGGCCGTGAACCACGACACGGTGAAGGATGTCAAAGTAAATCTGGAAAAGGGGGTCAATGAGTTCGTGGTGGGGCTCAACGAGCTTGGCGAGCGCAACACCATGGTGCGCTTCGGCCTCTGCAACAAGACAGAGGACAAGCTGGTGACATCGATCCCTGTGGACATCGACGAGAGCGCCCTCTCCGGCATCCACGCCTTTCTGGAGGGTCTGGACATGGTCCAGGAGAACGGGGAGCTGCAGTTCACCTTCAAGGCTCTTGAGCTTCCCCTTGAAGTGGACATCTCAGGCCGGAAGGTGCAGCTGGAGAGAGGACAGTCCTCCTTCTCATTGGAGGACAGCTTCAGCGGCCACGTCATAACCGCACTGGTCAATTTCCGGGGAACGGCTTTCAGCAAAGGCTTCTACCGCTTCGCTAAGCAGGAGCCCATGGCCTTCATAGCCGACACGGAGAAGAAGAGGAAGGAAGCCTACATAGACGCCCTTCTGAAGCAGAACAAACCCTCCCCCGCCCTGTTCATTGCAGGCCTCGCAAGGGGAATGAACCTGTACGAGCACTGCAGACGCCCTGTGCAGAACTCGATCGAGATGATCCGGAGACGTGGTGACACATCCGACTTCAGACTCACGGAGATCATCTGGATGTACTGCCTTGGCAAGGACATCCTGCCTAAGGACCTGATGGAGACCTTCGAGTCCTGCATGCTGGACTATCGCTACTGGTTCACGGAGAAGGGCAACGATGTCATGTGGTTCTTCTCGGAGAACCATGCCCTGGCCCTGCACGCCTGCGAGTACATCGCCGGCCGT
>JAFVFA010000136.1 GCA_017475725.1 Spirochaetales bacterium | reverse complement strand
GGACTTCACAAAGACCACAGCGGAGGACGTACCTGCCGAGCAGGGCTTCATAGTGACAGACCCACCTTACGGAGTCCGTCTTGACAGCGGATCGGCATCCATCAGACGCCTCTACACCGCCATGGGACAGGTCATCTACAACGTCTTCTGCGGCTGGGCAGTCACCATCCTTTGCGGAAACAGCGAGCTGCTGGGATTCATTGACATGAAGCCCAACAGGACGAACGCCCTGATCAACGGCGGAATAGAGTGCCAGGCTGCCCACTACTACGTGTTCAGCAAGCAGGAGCGCCAGGCCATGATCGAGAAGGCCCAGGCAAGACGTGCGGAGCGCCTTGCAGCCCCGCTCAGCCCGGGAGCCCAGATGGCAGCCAACAGGCTGAAGAAGAACCTGGCTTCCATAGGCAAGGAGATGGAGAGGCAGGGTGTGACCTGCTACAGGCTCTACGATGCCGACATGCCTGAGTACAGCGCCGCAATAGATGTCTATGAGGGCAAATGGATCAGCCTTCAGGAGTATGCCGCCCCGGCCTCTATAGACCCTGAGGATGCACAGAGACGCCTTGAGGAGCTCATTCTTGCGACCGAGAGGACGACCGGCATAGACTACGACAACATCTACGTCAAGCGAAGGGAGAAGCAGAAAGGAGCGAACCAGTACACCAAGAAGGGAAGCTCATCGCACTTCTACATCGCAAACGAGAACGGACACAGGTTCCTTGTCAACTTCTCCGACTACCTGGACACGGGAATATTCCTTGACCACAGACCTGTCAGGAAGCTGATCGAGACCATGAGCAAGGACAAGAGGTTCCTGAACCTCTTCTGCTACACAGCCAGCGCCACGGTCTACGCAGCGGCAGGCGGAGCGCTCTCGACCGTAAGCGTGGACGCCAACGCGAACTACCTGGACTGGGCCAACCGCAACATGCAGATGAACGGCTTCAACACCATGAACCACTTCTTCTACAAGGATGACTGTCTGGCCTTCCTGCGTGAGAACAGGGACGTGTTCGACCTCATCTTCTGCGACCCGCCGACATTCTCCAACAGCAAGGGCAGGGACACATTCGATGTCCAGAGAGACCATGGATATCTGATAAGATCATGCATGAGGCACCTTGCAAGCGATGGAGTTCTGATCTTCTCGACGAACTACACCCGCTTCAAGATGTTCGGTGAGCTGTATGAGGACTTCGTGATAGAGGACATAACGGACAGCACAATAGGTGACGACTTTGCACGCAACAGCAAGATCCACCGCTGCTACATGATCAGACACAAGGTGGAGCAGGCTCTTGTGATAGAGCCGCCGAAGAGGACCATCAGGAAAGCTGTGAGGAAGAGCTGAGCCCAATCAGAACTTCTTGAGATAATGACCCTCAACCCAAACGCCTTCATTGACTATGATGAAGGCGTTCTTGTCATACTTTCTGACTATCCGCCTGAGCTGATGGACCTCGTACTTGGATACTAGGATGTACAGCAGATGCTCATCCTCTGAGGTGTAGGCCCCAATGGAGTGCAGTTCCGTCACGCCCCTCCCCATCTCCGTGAACACGTCGTGCTCAAGGTCACGTGGGTCGATCTTGGTTATGACCTTGACCTCCACATTGATGTTCTGGCTGTGCATGCGGTCGATTGCAAAGGCGTGGACAATGGCAAAGATAACAGAATAGACCACCGTCTGCACATCGAACATGAAGAGGAAGATGGCGTAGAGGACCAGGTTGAACGAGAGGTTCACCCTTCCCACGCTCACGTTGCCGAAACGCTTGGAGACCAGCATGCCTATAACGTCCATACCGCCGGTGGAACCCGACATCCTGAGGACTATTCCTATGCCGGCTCCGGATATGAAGCCTCCGACCAGAGTGGAAGCCAGACAGTCATCGATGATCTTGGTGGTCGGGATCAGTGACATGGCTACTGTGAGGGCGGTGACAGCAACAAGGGTCTTGATGAAGAAGAGCTTCTCCAGACGGGGGAATGCATAGAGAAGGATCGGGACGTTCAGGACATAGAAGATGATACCTGCCATGTCCTCAGAACCGAAGTCAAGGTGGATAATACCTGACAGAAGGGTTCTGATCAGCTGGGAGAGACCGACCAGTCCACCTGAATAAAGGTCGAACGGGACGATGAACAGGTTTACCCCCACAGCATAGAGGACACCTCCCAAAATGCAACCTAGGAACCTTTCAAAATGGATCCTTCTCTCAAGATTCATGAGATTTCTTCTGTTCATCTTACCCTCCGGACCAAGAAAAAAGGCTGCGCAACCAAGTGTCAGCGTAGCCTTCTCTCACGTTT
>JAFVFA010000135.1 GCA_017475725.1 Spirochaetales bacterium | reverse complement strand
TCCTCTCAGACGTCTGATCGATGTCCTCAGGGAGGACTTCGACTGCACAGGTGTCAAGGAGGGCTGCAGCGAGGGTGAGTGCGGAGCATGCTCCATCCTCCTGGACGGGAAGCTTGTCACCAGCTGCATAATCCCCATAGGTGCAGTCATCGGCAAGGACATAATGACCATAGAGGGGGTCTCGAAGACGGAGAAGGGGAAGGTCATAGCTGAGGCATACGCGGACGGTGGGGCCGTCCAGTGCGGTTTCTGCATTCCCGGTATGGTCATGGCCACCTACTACCTGCTTTCGAACAACCCGAATCCGACGGAGGATGAGATCAGGCTGGGCCTGAGCGGAAACCTCTGCAGGTGCACCGGATACGACCTGATAGTCGAGAGCGTAAGGCTTGCGGCTGAGAGAGGAGCAGAGCTATGGAAGAAGTGAGATGCTACATACCCAAGACCCTCAAGGAGGCCCTTGAGATAAAGAGCAAGGTCGATGTGATCCCGCTTGCAGGCGGAAGCGACCTGATGGTGTCACACAAGAGGACCATCGGTCTGACCCCTGTATTCGAGAAGCCGGTGATGATAATCAGGAACCTCCCCGAGCTCAAGGGCATCCACATCAACGACAAGGGCGAGTGCTGCATAGGTGCGGGGTGCACAAGCGCTGAGATCACCGAGAATGAACTCTGCCCGTGGCATCTGAGACAGGCAGCATCAAGAATGGGTGCAATCGGACTGAGAAACAGCGCCACAATCGCCGGAAACATAGCCAACGCATCGCCCAAGGGGGACACCCCCGGTCCGCTGTACATGCTGGATGCCAGGGTCAAGCTCTCATCTGTTCGCGGGGAGAGGGAGGAGCTTGTCTCCGATTTCATAGTGAAGTTCAAGACCATAGACCTCCAGCCTGACGAGCTGATCACACAGATCATCGTCCCTTACTCGGAGGATGATTTCGACTACATCTTCTGGCACAAGGTCGGAATGCGCAAGGCCAATGCAATCAGCAAGCTCACACTGAGTCAGGCCATCAAGTTCGCAGAGGACGGCAGGACCGTTGCCGACTACAGGGTCTCGGCAACCGCAACAGGTGCAAAGACCAACAGAAGCAGGGAAGTCGAGCAGACCATAATCGGGAAGGAGCTCACAGCAGAGAACATCGAGGCTGTGATCGCCGCCTTCGACGGAATCATCTCCCCAAGGGCGATGCCTGAGTTCAGGCGCGAGGCCACAAGGAGAATGATCATACGCTTCCTGACGGAGGCTGCAAAGCATCCTGAGGGGAAGGTCATTGACACCTACGACGGCTACTACGTCACAGGACAGCCTGAACCAAGGTGCCATCACTGCGGAAAGTGAGAACAAGAGAGGAAGCTTATGAAGGAAAAGGGAATTTTCATCAGAAACATCTACGCATTGATGACCAATCCTGCAAAGGAGACGCTCTACGGGGTGGACATGGTCATCGACAACGGATGTGTGCAGAAGATCGGAAAAGGCCTTCAGTGTCCTGAGGGCTACAGGGTGATAGACGGCAGCAGCCTTGCAATCGTGCCTGGTTTCGTGAACACACACCATCATTTCTACCAGACGCTGACCAGAAACCTTCCCGCCGTGCAGGATGCAAAGCTCTTTGACTGGCTCGTCTATCTGTACGAGGTCTGGAAGTACATAGACGAGGAGGCTGTCTACTACTCATCGCTCCTGGCAATGACGGAGCTTCTGAAGACAGGCTGCACCTGCTCCACAGACCATCACTACGTGTTCCCGAAACAGTGCGAGGGGCATGACCTTACTGGCGCCCAGTTCAAGGCCGCGGACCAGCTTGGTATGAGGTTCTCCCCCACACGCGGAAGCATGAGCCTCTCCAAGAAGGACGGTGGCCTGCCGCCTGACACCGTTGTGCAGACGGAGGAGAAGATACTCGAGGACTCCGAGAGGGTCATAAAGAAGTACCACGACCCGTCCCCGATGGCCATGCACAAGGTCGTCCTTGCTCCGTGCTCACCTTTCTCAGTGACGAAGAGATGCATGATAGAGAGCGCAAGGCTTGCCAGAAAGTACGGCGTCAGGATCCACACCCATCTCTGCGAGACGATGGATGAGGAGAACCAGTGCCGCGACATGTACGGCCTGAGACCTCTGGAGCTGATGGAGGAGTGCGAGATGATAGGAAACGACGTCTTCTACGCACACGGGATCTGGTTCAACGATGCCGAGCTCAGGAAGCTGGCGGAGACAGGCTCCCACATAGCACATTGCCCATCGTCCAACATGAGGCTGGGTTCCGGAATCTGCAGGACCAGGGAGATGCTTGACCTTGGGATCAACATCGGAATCGGTGTTGACGGATCGGCCTCCAACGACAGCTCTGACATGCTGGCTGAGATGCGCAACGCCCTGCTTCTGGGCCGTGTGAAGTACGGCTCTCAGGCGCTTACTGCCAGGGATGTATTCAGGATGGGGTCCGAGAACGGGGCGAAGATGCTTAACTTCGGCAATGTGGGAAGACTGGAGGAAGGCTGGGCTGCAGACCTTGCCTGCTTCGATGTCTCCGGAATAGCCTATGCCGGAAGCCACAGCGACCCGATAGCCGCTCTGCTGTTCTGCGGATGCGACCATACTGCGAAGTACACCATAGTCAACGGACAGGTCGTCGTCGATGACAGACGTGTGGTCGGTGTCGACGAGGAGGAGCTTGCAAGAAAGGCCAACGCCATAAGCGAGGGCCTTCTGGAGAAGAGGAGAATCCATGGCTGAGAAACTGATAATCGCGGAGAGCGCCATTCAGGCCGCATCCCTGAAGAACGGGGACAGCGCCTTTCTGGCCGGAGGGACTGAGATAAACAGACTGGGCTCTTCCATAGATGCCCCGACCCTGATCAGCATAGGGCGCATAGCCGAGCTTGATGGGATATCTGAGACTGAGGAAGATGGCAGGAAATACGTCAGAATAGGCTCGATGTGCACCTTCCAGGACATCATTGACTGTCCGACGGTCCCTGAGTACCTGAAACAGGCATGCAGATTCATGGGCTCCAGGACCAAGCGGAACATGGCCACCATAGGTGGTAACATAGCCCTAAGGAGGACTGACTCGTACCTGTACCCGACGCTGATCGCATGCCATGCCAAGCTTGAGTTCGTTGACGGCAAAGGCGAGCCCGACAGGAGATGCGTCAACTGCTACCTCAATAGGTATGACGAGCTGAAGGACAAGCTCATAGTTGCCGTTCTGGTCCCCATTGATGTTGCTGTGGTCTCTAAGCGCTACTCCAACACCGTCCAGAGCCATGCGGTCCTGACAGTCTCGATGGGCTGCAGGGAAGGCAGGATAAACCTTGGCGTGGCAGCCAAGGACACCGCCCTTGTGAACCTCAAGGACATCTCCGCAGAGCTTGAGAGAAAAGACCTCTCCGATGCCGATGTTCTGAAGATGGTGTCGGAGAACCCTGAACTGGGTTTCAGACAAGACATCTTCGGAAGCCCTGATTACAAGAGATACCTTCTTTCTGTGACCATCGCTGACCTTGCCAAGAAGGTCAAGGGAGGAAAGAGATGAGAATCGACTGCCTTATCAACGGAAAAAACAGAAGCTTCGATGTCGACCCGACCATGAGGCTCAGGGACATGCTTCTGCTGAACGGGAACTTCGCGGTGCGTGACAGCGATGACTGCGAGGGTTTCTGCGGTAGCGACACCGTCCTTGTCGACGGGACCCCTGTGTTCTCCAACCTGGTGCTTGCCGGGGAGGTCAACGGATGCGAGATAAGGACCCCTGACGGATTGGGGAACCCCCAGCATCTCACAATCGTGCAGCAGGCCATGATCGATGCGGGTGTTGTCCAGAGCGCCTACAACGCCCCTGCGGCAGCACTTCTTCTGACATGGCTTCTGGAGAACAACCCGAATCCGAGCAAGGCTGAGATAGCCGACGCCCTCTCGGGAATATTCATCAGGGATGCAGGCTATGAACACTACTATCTGGCGGTCAGGCTTGCAATCGAGAGGATGAGGGACGGGAAGTACAGCAGCGAGATAGCCCCATCGTTCAGACCTGAGCTGGATGTTGTGGGAAAGCCTGTCTCGAAGATAGACGGTCCCCAGCTTGTGTCGGGAGAGAGGGCCTTCGTAGAGGACTACGTGACACCTGACACATGTTACATGGTTGTCCTGAGAAGCCCCCATGCAAGCGCATACATAAACAGCATAGACCTCTCTGAGGCGAAGAAGGTCGAGGGCGTGGTTGAGATCCTGACCGCCTACAACACTCCGGAGACGCATTACATGCAGGCCGGACAGGGCAACCCGGAACCGTCTCCCCATGACAGAAGGCTCTTCAACCTGAAGGTCCGCCACGTGGGTGACAGGGTGGCTGCGGTCATTGCTGAGACCCTTGAGGCCGCGAAGGAGGCCTGCTCCAAGATAAAGGTTGACTACGAGGTCCTTCCTGCTGTGTTCACCGTTGAGGAGGCCATGGCCCCAGGAGCTCCGCTTGTCCACAACGGCATTGTCGAGTACCGTGCCGGTGCACCTGATGACCTGGATGAGTACAACAGGCTGGCGGGCGATCCCAGGGAGGGCAAGGTCATATACCAGTTCCCTCTGAGAGCTGACATCCGAAGGAACATAGCCGCCTCCAACAAGGGGGAGATCGGAAACGTCGACGAGGCGTTCGCGAACTCAGATGCTGTTGTTGAGGCCACATACCAGACAAGCCAGATCCAGCATACCCCGCTTGAGACTCATGTCTGCTTCGCCAGGATGGATGGCGGAAGGCTCACGGTCTACGCCTCCACACAGGTTCCGTACCATGTGAGAAGGATCGTCGGTTGGGTCACCGGGCTTCCGGAGAACAGGATCCATGTCATAAAGACCAGAGTCGGTGGTGGCTACGGGTCCAAGCAG
>JAFVFA010000003.1 GCA_017475725.1 Spirochaetales bacterium | reverse complement strand
GGATCATCTCTAAGCTGGAATACATAAAAAGCCTCGGTGTGGACGGCATCTGGCTCAGCCCCATATACAGGAGCCCGATGAAGGATTTCGGCTATGACATCTCCGACTACAGGGATATAGATCCCATATTCGGGACGATGGAGGACTTTGACCTATTGGTAAGCAAGGCTCACAAACTTGGGCTGAAGGTCATGATGGACATGGTTCTAAACCATTCGTCAGACAAACATAAATGGTTTGAGGAAAGCAAATTACGTAACGGAAAGTACACCGATTTCTATGTTTGGAAGGACTCCATACCAAATAACTGGAAAGGCTGTTTCGGCGGCAGCGCCTGGGAATATGACAAGACAAGGGGCCAGTACTATCTGCATTCCTTCCTCAAGGAGCAGCCGGATCTGAACTGGCATGACGACGAATGCAGGAAGGCCATCTTCGATGAGGTCAGGTACTATCTGGACAAGGGAGTGGACGGATTCAGGCTTGATGTCATAAACATGGTCGGCAAGGACCCTGAATTCAGGTCCAATCCCTTCATGCTCGGAGAGACCCCAAGGCCCTATGACATGCAGAACCACATATACGACAGAAACACGCCTTACACGCATGAATACATCAGACAGCTCAGAAAGGTGATAGATGAGTACCCGGACCGGGCACTTCTTGGTGAGATATCCGTCCAGGGTCGCGGACAGATGGAGCAGAGCGCCTCCTACATGGGGGAGAACAATGACGAACTTCAGCTCTGCTTCGAGTTCTCCCTGGTCAAGCAGCCTCTGAAGGCAAGGAACATCAGGAAGGTTGCCAGCAGATGGTATGAGCTCTGCAGTCTGGAGAAAGGCAGGATCCCATGCTGGGTGCTCTCAAACCATGATGTCCCAAGGGCCATAACAAGGGCCGGAAACAATACCGGAACAGCCAGGATGCTTGCAATGTATCTCCTTATACAGAGAGGAGTAAGTGTGGTGTACTTTGGAGAGGAGCTTGGCATGCAGAGCAAAGGGTTCCCCAAGAGGATGATCCAGGACCCGGTCGGGATCAAGTACTGGCCCTTCCACAAGGGCAGGGATGGGGAGAGAAGACCGATGCAGTGGAACAGCTCCGAGAACATGGGATTCAGCCTGTCTGAACCCTGGCTTGAACCCAACTACACCAGAGACTGGAAGGATCTTACCGTGGAGCATGAGGAGGGAGACCCCGACAGCATGCTGAATCTGTACAGGGCCCTGATCAGGCTCAGGAAGGAGAGGTCGGAGATTTCGGGAACCGATGCAGTATTCTCAGAGTCCGTACCTGCCGGGGTCCTTGCATACAGCTTCCTGGACAAGGAAAGCGGGAAATGCACGGCGGTTGCCCTTAACATGTCCTCCAGAGATGAGAGGTTGTCTCTTGCGGATTTTGCCCCTGGAGCTTCAGATCTCAAGCCTGCCATTGGGAGCCTCAATGGGGTGGACATCTCCATTGAAAAGGGCAAGATGATTCTTCCATCCGGTTTCGGAGTGGTGCTTACCAACTAATACAATTGATTCTATTTAAAGGAATTACAGCTCAATGGTCTTGGTGAAGATGCTGGCGATGCCAGCACCTGTATACACCACTGTGGACACTATGATTCCTGCAATCACCACTCCAAGGATGATGAACAGTATGCTTCTTCGCCTGTTGAGACCCAGAAACCATGCACCCATTGTGCCCGTCCATGCCCCTGTGATTGGTAAAGGTATGGCCACAAACAACATAAGTCCAAGTAAGCCATACTTACGAATCTTCTCGCCCACCTTTATCCTGGCCCTCTGTATGGTCTTCTCGAAAAGATTGTGGTAGAAACCCCATTTATCCAGAAGCTTGTGGAGAGTTGCAAAGAACAGGAAACCTATGAAGGGGACCAAGGCATTGGAGACCACCCCAAGGATGAATGAGAGCCAGAGCGGCACTCCATTGAGGTATGCGAAGGGGATTGCACCTCTGAGCTCTGAAACGGGTACGACCCCAAGCAGCAAAGTGAGCAGATAAGTTCTAAGCATTTTCCCCTCCGGCATTGTTCTTGTAAGCAGGATACATACTACAGGTTCGCGGGCATTGTTATCAATAGCTGCGCGTTGAATGACGTCAACTCTTTCTGAGAAGGCAGAAGTAGAGCGGTCCTGCACCTTCCTGTGCATCCGGAAGCACTATCCTTCCATGTGGAAGGGGTTCGGAGAGGCTTTCAAGCTCAGGTCTTCCGGCAACCATGTCGATCTCCTGGAACAGACCGGATCTCTTCTTGAAAAGCTTCTCTATGACAAGCTCGTTCTCAAGGCTGCAGATGGAGCAGGTGCTGTAGAGTATGTATCCACCGCTTTTGACGGCATCCAAGGCGGCTGCAAGCATGGCGAACTGCTGGATTGAAAGCTGCTTCGGCCTGTTGGGGCTCCAGATGGAGAGCGCGGAGGGGTCTGTGAGCACATGTCTCTCCGATGAGCAGGGCGCATCAAGCAGAATCCTGTCATAGGCATCCTTCTCATGGAGAGACCATGTTGTGCTGTCATGTCCGGTGACCTTCACAATGGACCTGTATTCCGGGGGAAGGCAGTCATCAAGCACCTTCAGGAGTCTGTTCCTCCTGGCTGCTGAACGGTCATTCGATACTAGGCTTCCTTTCCCTTTCAGCCGTAAAGCAATGGTCAAAGTCTTGCCTCCAGGGGCGGCACACATATCTAGTATGGAATTGTTTTCCGAAATAGGAAGTATAGAAGCGGCTAGGATTGAAGCCTTGTCCATGTAGTAGGGGCTTGTCAGCTCATCTGACAATGAGACCGGGTTGGTCTCCTTCAGAAGGGCCTCCCTGAGCGCAGGCCATCTCAGGCCATAGAGTTCACTGTAGTATTGCTCAAAGCGCTGCTCGCCTGATTGCTTCTCTTTTCTGGACATCTGACAATCCTTCCCCGTGCTTTCCAAGTCTGCGATTTACACTAGGGTATCTTGATTTGTCTTTTCAGACAACCTTTTTTCATTTATATTAAATATATGGACAACAACGATCTCAACAACATCATTCCTCCGGAGGAGGAGGTCACGGACATCGCTGACTTCTTCAAGGTGTTCGGGGATCCGACAAGACTGCGCATCCTTTTTCTCCTGGATGCGGGTGAAGCCAATGTGAACACGATATCCTCGAGTCTCGGCATCTCTCAGTCTGTGACCAGCCAGCACCTCAAGCTGCTGCGTGTGGCACGTCTTGTGCGTTGGAGAAAGGATGGCAAGAGCGTCATCTATGCATTGAACGATGACCATATCTCCAGAATCCTCTCCCTTGGAACCGAGCACTATGAGGAGACCATAGGACCAGAGGCCTGAGACATGGGAAAGAGGAAGGCGAGACTTGCGATTGTGACCACTGCCCTTGTTGCAGCAGTTCTGACTGCGCTGGTCTCCTGTGCCACGATTGACCGGTCCCGCGGAACGTCCGGGCAGTTCAGCCTCACGCAGACGCAGAGCACTGTTGCGTCTGTAGGTCTCATAATGGGCACTGTCCACTACGGGGCGGGATTCTTCTTCCCCACATCGTCCGACATACTTGACATATCGCTTCTGGCAACCGATCCCACCACCGGACTTGTGACCGAGGTTTCGCACCAGAGGATCCGAAACATTCTGAACTTCCCGATCCAGTTCACAGTCCGATACGATGAGGCTGACATCTCCGAGGGTTCGACATGCACAATGGTTGTGAACCTGATAGTCGATGATGCAGTGAAAGGGCAGGGGATCTGCCTTCTCCAGAAGACCTCAAACGGCTTCGCCGATCCCGTTCTGACCATTGTGCCTGTCTGATTGCCATTTTTTTGAAGAATATGCATAAAAAGCAAATTATTTTACTTTTTGCAGAATGAAAAAAATTGACCCCTTCAAGTCAAATAGTCTAGAATCCATCTCTAGAGTGAAAAAATAGAGAGGATTGGGGTATGAGAAAAAAGGGTGTCACGATTTCAGACATAGCAGAGAAGACGGGCTATTCGAAGACAACCGTCTCCTTTGCCTTCAACTGGCCTAACAGAATCTCCGCTGATGCGGTTTCAAAGATTCTCCAGTGCGCCAAGGAGCTCGGCTACAGAAGCAATGTCGGACAGCTCGGAAATGAGAACAGATACAAGACCATCTGCATGATTATTCCTGATGGCGGAGTGGCCGGCAGCTGCCCTGAATGGGCGAGATCTACCATGCGTGTCTACAGGCAGTGTGCAGAGCGTGGCTTCATGCTCTCCCTGATAGACCAGAGGCGCATGTCGGACATCCATTTCGCAAGAACATGCGTCGTCGATGCCTTCATGCTGTTCTGCCCGTGTGAGCCGGATACCTTCTTCCTGGAGACCGCCAGAAAGAGAGGCATCCCTGTCATCGGGATCAACCTCCAGCCTGAGTGCGGGGAGGAGGAGATGGAAGCCAGGCGCGTCGAGAACGCCCAGTACTGTGCAAATGTGATCTTTGACCTGATCTTGACCAAGACTGTGACAGAGGTCGAGAACAGCAAGGCGTTCTGCTTGTACGAGCCCAACGTCTGAACATTGTCCTTATTATCATTTAGCCTCTTTTGTGTTGTCCCCTTGGGGTTTTGCCATTATATTTCTTATAGAAAAAGGAAGAGAGAACTCTCTTAGGAGGTAACATGGCTTTCAGCTACAACCAGAACAACCAGGACAACCCCTTCCAGAGCAACGGCTCAGGAGGCGGGAAGACCAGGAAGAGCTTCCGCTTCTCGCCTAAGCTTCTGATCCTTGCCTTGATTGTGATAGTCGCTTTCGTTGCATTGTCCACGGGCTTCTTCGTGGTGGACCAGACGGAGCAGGCTGTGATTCTCAGATTCGGCAAGTATCTCAAGACCGTCGGACCTGGTCTCCAGTTCAAGATCCCGTTTGGAGTGGACTCCAGCTACAACGTGGAGACCCAGACGGTCCAGACGATGTCATTCGGGTACAGGGCCACAACGACCGGCAATACTTCCGGCTCTGCAACTTCTTACAACTACAGCAAATACACTGCAGAGTCGACGATGCTCACCGGAGATCTGAACATTGTGGACATACAGTGGATCGTGCAGTACAGGATAGATGATCCGTACAAGTGGCTGTTCAATCTGAACAACCCGAAGACCACAATCAGCGACATCTCCAGATCTGTCATGAACCAGCTGGTCGGTGACCTTCCGATCCTCAGCATCATGACCAGCGAGAGAACCTCAATGGAGGTCGAGGCCCAGGAGCAGCTGCAGGCGGCTCTGGACGCCTTTGACATGGGTGTCAAGATCGTGACCGTCAAGCTTCAGGACATCGTCCCTCCGGCAGGGGATGTGCAGGACGCCTTCGAGGACGTCAACAAGGCAATCCAGGACATGAACAAGTACATCAACCAGGGAAAGGAGAACTACAACTCCATCATCCCGGCGGCGGAGGGAGAGGCCTCCAAGATAATCCAGGAGGCGCAGGGATACGCAGCTGAGAGAGTCAACAGCGCAACCGGAGACGTCGCCAGATTC
>JAFVFA010000134.1 GCA_017475725.1 Spirochaetales bacterium | reverse complement strand
TATAAACAGGACAATCCGCTTCGGTCACTGGAAGGACAACGCCTTTGTGCTGAAGGGTGATGGGGTCTGGAACTACACCTTCATGTTCCTTCAGCTCTGGACGTATTCAGCACCGAAGGAGTACCAGGTAACGGACTTCTCGGGCTACATGCCAACCGTCTCATTCCAGGGCAGGGGCTTTGTCCAGATTTTCGGAGACAGCCCTCTTGATGAGATAAAGGTGGCCGAGAACGCATACATGCATGTGATAAACATGGCAAAGCGCTACGTCTGGATCAGCACACCCTATCTGATCCTTGACAGCTCAATGATCAATGCCCTGACAATGACTGCCCAGAGCGGGGTCGACGTCAGGATCATAACCCCAAGCATACCTGACAAGAAGATGGTCTATGCCATAACCAAGGCGAACTACAGACGTCTGCTCGCCAACGGGGTGAAGATCTACGAGTACGCTCCCGGATTCATCCATTCGAAGATGTTCCTGAGCGATGATGACGTTTCCATAGTAGGCACGACAAACATGGACTACAGATCGTTCTTCCTGCACTTCGAGAGCGGGTCGATCTTCTACGGAGGTGACATGATAGGGGAGGTCAAGTCAGATTTCCTTGACACGTTCAACCTCTGCCACGAGGTCACATACAAGGAGTTCCAGTCCAGACCGATAGTGCTGAAGCTGCTGGCCATTCTGTTCAGGATTGCGGCTCCATTGCTGTAGCTTTGTTTAGTAACATCTTTCTTGATTCTGAGTGGTATTAGTGTTACATTTGTCCTAACGGAGGGCACCCATGACCGACAATCTTTCTGAAATCATCGAAATTTTCTCGGACACAACCGACAAAAGGGAGATGAGAAGACTGTTTGAAGATGTCTTCACGGAGGCGGAGCGCACTGACATCGCCAAGAGATGGTACATCTTCAAGGAACTCTACAAGGGGACTCCACAGCGCAAGATCGCCAAGGAGATGGAGGTCAGTCTCTGCAAGATCACAAGAGGCTCAAAGACCCTGAAGAAGGATGACTCCGTCATAAAGAAAGTCCTTTCGGACATGTATGACGAGAGCCATATCTGATCTCAGAAACTGAAGAGGTCTGCCAGTGCGGCCCTTGACCTCTGGGCCCTCTCATCATCCTTTGATGGACCGAGGCGTCTGTCCGTCAACCTGAAATGGTCACAGAAGTTCTGCTTCTCCTTGTCCCACACAGGCTCATCTATTGACTCTCTGCATCCATAGTGCGAATCGGGGCTGAAGAATGAGCAGCACCTGCATGTGTGCAAGGGTTTCGCACATTTTGGACATTCCGCGGAATGATGTACTGGTGTTGGGACTTCTGCTCCGCAATAAGGGCAACTTGCCATTCTCAGACCCTCATTTGATCCTTAGGCTTTCACCTATCTTCTGCATCTCCCCATCTGCATACCTGTCATGCTCCTGGAAGTGCCTGCGTCCGTCACCATCGAATCTGGGAATCACATGGATGTGCAGGTGAGGGACCTCCTGACCTGACGCGGGATCGTTGTTGATGATTATGTTGGAGCCCTGGTTCCCCAGAACCTCCCGCTGTCTTGCCTCGATTCTCTTGGCAACAAGCATCATGTGAGTCAGAATCTCATCCGGACATGATCCGATGTTCGGATACGGCTCCCTTGCAATCACGAGGCAATGGCCCTTCTTGACTGGGTTGATGTCCATGATGACGAAGCAGAGCTCATCCTCATAGACCTTTGTGCTTGGAATCTGACCGGCTGC
>JAFVFA010000133.1 GCA_017475725.1 Spirochaetales bacterium | reverse complement strand
GCTATGACCTTTCAGCGGATGGTCTGACATACACATTCCATCTCAGGAAGGGTGTCAAGTTCCATGACGGTTCGGAGATGACCGCAGAGGATGTCAAGTTCACACTGGACAAGGGTGCAGCAGGTCCTCTCGGAGCAGCTCTGTTCATCAATTTCGACCACTGTGACATCATTGACGACTACACAGTCGCAGTCACACTCTCAAGCCCGTTCGCTGCCTTCCCGTACGGAATCGCAAGCCGCCTCGGCGGAATCTGCAGCAAGGCCTACTTCGAGAAGGTCGGTGATGACGGATACATGGAGAAGCCCATCGGAACCGGTGCATACAAGTTCGTCGAGTACGTCAATGGTGACCACATCACCCTTGAGGCTTTCGAGGATCACTGGAGAGGAGCACCAGCAATCAAGAACGCCAAGATCACCATGGTCGCAGATACGAACACAAAGATCCTCGGACTCCAGAACGGAGACTACGATGTCATGAAGGACCCTGGAATCGAGCAGAACAAGAGGTTCGCATCCGTTCCTGGCATCAGCACAGCAGTCGGCGATTCTACAGCCCGTATAACGGTCAACATCAACGCATGGAGCGGCATCGGAACCGATATCAACTTCAGAAAGGCCGTCCAGTATGCAATCAACAAGGACGACATCAACCAGGCTCTCAACAATGGTGCGGCAAAGATCCTGACTGTTGACATCTGTCCTATGTATGGTTGATATCCTGATCACATCCAGGGCATCCAGTATGATGCAGCCAAGGCCAAGGAGTATCTGGCACAGTCCAGCTACAAGGGAGAGGCTTGGGCAATCACCTGCAAGGCGGGAACAACCTACGAGACTGTCGCAAAGGTCATGCAGGCCCAGCTGATGGAGATCGGAATCAACTGCACAGTCGAGGCAGTCGACAACATGACATACGAGGAGAGGCGAAAGAAGAGGAACTTCGATTGCAGAATCGTTGAAGAGGCTTCATCTCTCATCGATGCTGACTCAATCGCAACACAGTTCACACCGTCAAGATTCGACCAGGCTGTCTGGTATCCTCGCGCTTCAGAGATCTACGAGATGGCTCAGAAGGGCAGATCGCTCCAGGGACAGGAGAGAAAGAACCTCTATGGTGAGATCGCTCAGATCCTCAACGATGAGGCCTACACCGTTCCTCTCTACAACGGAGTCAACACAGTCGCATTCAACTCTGGTCTCCAGGGTGTCGAGGCTCACTGTCTCAGCTACTATGTCTTCCGCTACTGGTCATGGAAGTAAGTGATCATCCTGAGGGATCCTCGCGATCCCTCATATGATTGTCGTTTCAAGTTCCCATGTGGCGTTAGAGTCTTCCGACGCCACATGTACTTTAATCGTCCGTTTTTCCATTTTCTGATGGAGGAAACCTGTGAACTGGTTAAAATATGCCCTGAAACGGTTGCTGATGCTCATTCCTGTCATCATCTCCGTTACATTCATTCTCTTCATAATCCTGTCTTTTGCGCCGGGCGACGTGGCGCGAATGGTTCTTGGTCAGGATGCCACAGAAGAACAAGTCGCTGAACTCAACCATGAGATGGGGTTGGACAGACCTCTTCTCGTTAGATATGTACGTTACATGTGGGATGCTCTGCATCTGGACTTCGGGCGGTCATGGACCGGAAACTTCGATGTCCTGGGTGAATTCTCCCACCGATTACCATATACTCTGCTGGTTTCGTTTCTCGCAATCCTGTTCGCAACGGGAGTAGGGATCCCGTTCGGGATCGCCTCTGCAATCAAGCAGTACAGCCTTCTTGACTACGGCAGCACATTCGTTGTCATGCTGCTGTTCTCAATGCCTGCCTTCTGGTTAGGCACCATGTGTCAACTGCTGTTCTGCCTCACATTGCATTGGCTGCCGGTCTCCGGCATAAACAGCTGGAAGAGCTTCATACTTCCACCTCTGATTCTCGGAGCCAACACAATGGCCTCGATGATCAGAATGAGCCGAACCAGTATGCTCGATGTCATCCGGATGGACTATATCCGCACTGCCCGTGCAAAGGGAGGTTCCAGAAGGTATGTCACTCGTCATCACGCCATAAGAAACAGCCTGATCCCTGTTGTCACACAGATCGGAATCAGCTTCGCCGGTACCATCGGAGGCGCCGTCGTCACTGAGAACATATTCGCCATTCCGGGAATCGGAACCCTTCTGATCAATGCTGTGAAGAGCCGCGATGTCCCAGTTGTCATGGGAACTGTGATTTTCATCACGATAATCGTCGGTGTGATCAACCTTGTCGTTGATCTTATCTGTGCGCTGGTCGATCCCAGAATCGACCTCGCATCCTAAGGAGGCTGCGAATGGCACGTAAAAAGAAAACCAAGAAACCGCTTTCGGAATACAGCGCAGGCGAACTGATCCTCTTCAGATTCAGAAAGAACAAGCTCGCCATGATCGGTGTGGGGATGTTCATCTTCGTCACATTGATGATTCTCATAGCCCCGCTGATCAGACCTTACTCAATGGTCGTGAAGCAGGATATAGTCCACAGACTCAACAAGCCAAGCGCCGAGCACATCTTCGGAACGGATGAGCTTGGAAGAGACCTTCTGGCCAGAATCCTCTACGGAGGCAGGATCTCCCTGTTCTGCAGCCTTGCCATCATAGGGATAGCGTTCGTCACCGGAGCCATCATAGGTGGTACCGCCGGCTTCTTCGGAGGCAAGGTCGACACCATTCTGATGAGAGTGGTTGACATGCTGATGTCGGTACCGTCTGCACTGTTGGCGATGGCCATAATCACTGCCCTGGGCAATGGGGTCTGGAAGCTTGTCCTGGCTCTGTCCATAGGCCAGATCGCGAGATTCGCCAGAATGGTGCGATCCTCCGTTCTGACCTTGCGCAACCGCGAGTACATAGAGGCTGCGAAATGCTTCGGCTCCAGCTCCTGGAGAATAATAATGAAGCACATCCTTCCCAACGGAATCGGACCGATCATAGTTTCAGCCACACTTACGCTCGGCTCCGTCATCCTCAGCATATCCTCAATGGGATATCTTGGACTCGGTGTTGCATCACCGACTCCGGAGTGGGGAACCATAATATCCGAGAACAAGGTCAACATCCAGTATTACCCATACCTCGGGATAATACCCGGCATCTGCATCATGCTCACAGTCATGTCGGTCAACTTCATTGGTGACGGACTTCGCGATGCCTTTGATCCGAAGTCAAAGAAGTAAAGGAGGAGCTGACATGGAAAACGACAAGAAGGTGGTTCTTGAGATAAAGGACCTGCATGTCCAGTACAACACGGATGATGCAACCGTCCGTGCGGTCAACGGGTTGAACCTCACACTCCATGAGGGTGAGAAGCTCGGCCTTGTCGGAGAGACCGGCGCGGGCAAGACGACTTTGGCCCTCTCCATTCTGAAGCTTCTGCCCGAGAAGGTGGGTGAGATCACCAAAGGGTCCATAACCTACAAGGGAGAGGACCTGGTGACTGCGAGCGAAGGTCATATGCTGAAGCTCAGAGGACATAGCATCTCCATGATCTTCCAGGACCCCATGACAAGCCTCAACCCGACCATGAGCGTCGGTGACCAGGTTCTGGAGGTCATTAATCTCCACTTCCCGGAACTCTCCTCTGCAGAGAAGACCAAGAAGGTCGACGAGATGTTCAACATGGTTGGGATCCCGGCTTCGAGAAAGGGCGAATTCCCACATCAGTTCTCAGGTGGGATGAAGCAGAGGATAGTCATAGCGATGGCGCTGATTGCGGAGCCGGAGCTTCTTCTTGCAGACGAGCCCACCACGGCTCTGGATGTGACCATACAGGCGCAGATACTTGAGCTTATGAGAAAGCTCAAGGAGGAGTTCAACTCAGCGGTCGTCCTGATCACACATGACCTGGGTGTTGTGGCGGAGTTCTGCGACACGGTTTCCGTCATCTATTCCGGAATGGTTGTGGAGCACGGAACCGTCGAGCAGATATTCGAAGGGGATGGAAACCATCCGTATACCAAGGGTCTCATCCACTGCATACCGTCTCTGACTGATACATCCAAGAGGCTTAAACCGATCCCCGGACGGATGCCTGATCCCAGAAACCTTCCTCAGGGGTGCTGTTTCGCTGACAGGTGCCCGAACTGCATGGAGGTGTGCAAGCAGAGACTGCCTGAACCATACGAGAAGGATGGGCATATGATCCTCTGCCACCTCTATGACGAAAAGGAGGCGAAGAATGCCTGAAGACAAGAACAAGCCCATCATTGAGGCAATCAATCTCTGCAAGTACTTCAAGACCCCCAAAGGACAGCTGCATGCTGTGGAGGATGTCAGCTTCTCCCTTATGCCGGGGAAGACGCTGGGGGTTGTAGGTGAGTCCGGTTGCGGAAAGTCCACATTGGGCAGGACCATCCTCAGACTTCAGCCAGCCACAAGCGGTGAGGTCAGATACGAGGGGGAGAACATCCTGAACTACAACCGGAAGCAGATGAACAGAATCCATCAGAACATGCAGATGATCTTCCAGGATCCGTACAGCTCCCTTGATCCGAGAATGTCCATCAGAGCACTGATAACGGAGCCGCTGGAGGTCCTTGGTACAAAGAAGAACATGTCTGCTGCAGAGGAGAAGGAGAAGGTCTCTGAGATAATGGACATGTGCGGCCTGCCGAAGTACTACAACAACCTCTATCCCCATGAGCTGGATGGTGGAATGCGGCAGCGTGTCGGGCTTGCCCGAGCCATGATCCTGGATCCGAAGTTCATTGTCTGCGACGAGCCTGTATCCGCTCTGGATGTCTCCATCCAGGCTCAGATACTGAACCTGCTCCTTGATCTTCAGGACAGGAACGGACTGAGCTACATGTTCATAACCCATGATCTGGCTGTTGTGAAATACATCAGCGACGAGATCATGGTCATGTACATGGGACAGGTCGTCGAGCTTGCTGAGTCCGATGAACTGTTCGCTCATCCGATGCATCCCTACACCAGGGCATTGCTGAATTCCATTCCTACAATAGACCTGTCAAGAAGGAACCGTGAAAGGATCACAATACGCGGAGAGGTGTCCAGTCCCATCAATCCTGCCCCTGGTTGCCGTTTCGCCCCCAGATGTCCATATGCGACTGAGGCGTGCAGACAGAACCAGTGCCTCAAGCAGGTATCCCCTGGTCATTTCGCAGCGTGCACGGAGGGCTTCAAATAATGGCACATCTACGCTGTGACTTCAGATCGGAAGTCCTTCAGATGGGGACTTCCATGACTGTCTTCCTGCCGGAGTCGATCAGGACCGAAGAGGCTGATGTCGTGTATCTCCTCCATGGACTGGAGGACAACTGCACCGGTTGGACCAGATACACAAGCGTTGAGCGCTATGCTCGCAGCTACAATCTGGTTGTGATCATTCCGGAGGTCCAGAGGAGTTTCTACACCGACATGGTCATGGGACTGAAGTACTTCACTTTCATACATGATGAGCTCCCTGACATTTGCCGCAGGATGTTCAACATCACTGCCAAACCGGAGAAGACATATGTCATGGGGCTTTCCATGGGTGGATACGGGGCAATGAAGTGCTTGCTTCGTTCCCCGTCGAGATACGCCGGTTGTGCGGCCTTCTCAATGGCGGCCGACATACAGAACAATGTGAAGACATCTGTGGAGCCGCGGCGTACGGAATACAAGGCCATTTTCGGAGAGGACCTCAAGGTTGGTGAGGAAGACGACCTCTATGCCCTTCTGAAGGGGCTGTCCGGTGTGAAGCTCCCTCCCGTTTACATCGCATGCGGCAGACAGGATTCGCTCTTCGATGAGAACCGGCTGTTCGCAGAAGCCATTGCCAAGACAGGATGTCTGAAGAGGTTCGATGCATTTGATGGGGTTCACAATTGGGTTTTCTGGGATGAGGCTGTAAAGAGAGCCTTTGACCTGTTCTTCGGGAAATAGGGAGGAACCATGATCGATCTTAGGGGTATGATGACGGAATCGAGGAATCCTGCTTCGATGGACCTTGATGAGATGTCTGCATTGCAGATTGTCACTGTGATGAATTCAGAGGACAGGAAGGTTCCTGAGGCCATAGAATCCCAGCTTCCGATGATTGCGGAAACCATTGACCTGTGCGCAAAGGGCATCGGAAAGGGCGGTCGCATAATCTATATCGGAGCCGGTACCAGCGGTCGTCTGGGGATTGTGGATGCATCGGAATGCCCACCGACCTTCGGGGTTCCGTCTGACATGGTCATCGGATTGATGGCCGGTGGCGGAGATGCCATGTACAAGGCGGTGGAAGGCTCCGAAGACAGCAGAGAACTGTGCGTCTCCGATCTCAAGCGTCTGAATCTTTCCTCCGCAGATACCGTCATCGGACTTGCTGCGAGCGGCAGGACCCCATATGTCATTGGGGGGCTGGAATATGCCAATGAGATTGGGTGCAACACGGTTTCAATTGCCTGTAACAGCAACTCCGCCATAGGAAAAGTGGCAAAGATAAAGATTGAAGCCATTGTTGGGCCGGAAGTTCTTACTGGCTCCACAAGACTTAAGTCAGGAACAGCGCAGAAGCTGATACTGAACATGATAACCACAGGGACAATGGTCAGGCTTGGGAAGTGCTATCAGAACCTGATGGTTGACCTGGTCCAGTCCAACTCCAAGCTCAAGGTTAGGGCCCAGAACATAGTCATCGATGCGACTGGAGTATCCAGAGAAGAGGCGATTGAGGTCCTTGAAAAGGCCGATGGCAGTGTGAAGACCGCAATTGTGATGATCCTTGCGGACTGCACTTGTGCAGAGGCCCAGAACAGGCTTTCCAAGGCGGAAGGGCATGTAAGGCAGGCGGTCAGACTGTGAGAATTGTTGCAGGTATTGATGGTGGCGGTACGAAGACGACTCTGATCTGCAAATCCATCGATGATGGAAGGGAGACCGTCCTCAAGTACGGTTCTTTCAACATCAACTCCATCGGAAATGCCGCATTCAGGGAATTGCTTGAAAACATCGTCGCGGATTTGGAGAGAATTGGGGATTGCCGTGCCCTGTGCATCGGAGCGGCCGGTGTGAGCAATGCCGAGATGAGAAGCGTTGTGGATGATGTCTTCAGCCGCTCAAGCATAGAAAGGGTCTCCCTTGTCGGAGATGATGACATAGCGATGGAAGGTGCTCTGGGGGGAAAGCCCGGAATCATTGTGATTTCCGGCACCGGTTCAATCGTCAAGGGGAAGACACAGGATGGTGGTGTCGTTCGCATGGGCGGATGGGGACATCTGATAGGCGATGAAGGGAGCGCTTACGGCGTTGCACGTGACGCCTTCATCGCAATAACCAGAATGATTGATGGTGTGGGTCCCGAAACCTCGCTGATGGAACGGTTCGGTATCCATGATAGGGCAGGTCTGATCTCTGCGGTCTATGGGGGAGACGAAGGTGTTGTCGCCTCATATTCGGTCAAGGTGGAGGAGGCGTGTCTGTCAGGCGACCATGTGGCGAAGAGCATAATAGAGGACAATGCGAACAAGCTGTCAACGACTGTGATCGAGATGGCAAGGAAGTTGGAGCTTGAAAGGACGAAGGTCGCAATGATGGGAGGGCTTCTGAGCAACGATACGGTCTTCAGAAGGTGTTTCATCGATTGCATATCTGCCTGTTCCAATGGAATTGACTGCATTGATCCGGAGCACAATGCTGCCGAGGGTGCAATCATGATGGCAGAACGGATGGTGTGATGAATAAGCGGGGCAAGGGGTTCTTCTCTGTTCTGGGTGAAATCTTCTCTCCTCTGATCCCGGCATTTCTGGCCTCCGGAATGTGTGCAGGATTCGCATCCATCCTATCTGGCGTTTCCGGCAACAGTGCTGTACATGTCACAGTTCTTGTTCTGAGGCTTGTGAGCCTCTCATTCACTGCTTACCTTTCCGCCTGGATCGGTATCATGGCTGCCAAGAGATTCGGTGCCACGATGATTCTTGGTGGGCTGCTCGGAATGGCTTCCATGCTGAGCTCCATAGAGGATATAGCCAATGCCGTCGGGCTTGAGCAGATACTTCATCAGGGAAGCGGAGGAGCCATAGCTGTAGTGGGTGGTGTCTGGCTTCTCAGCAGGATAGAGGGCTTCTTGAGAAAGAGGACGCCTGCTTGGTTCAACCAGGTCTTCTCTCCATTCGTTGCTCTTGTCCTATGCCTTGTCCCGTATGTTTTCATCGTCATGCCGCTGATAGGCTTCATAACCGAGGCCTTGAGCAGGTTCCTCATGTTCATCAGCATGAACGAGCGGGTTTGGGTGCGGATCGTCAGCGGTTTCATCTGCGCCTCCCTGTTCCTTCCTGCCCAGATGTTGGGACTGCAGCCAGTGTTCCAGTCACTGTACATCCTGCAGATCGAGTCAACAGGCGTCATCTCCATTGCTCCGATCCTTGCAATGGCAGGTGCTGCGCAGGTGGGTGTGGCGATATCTGTTCTGCTCAAGTCCAGGGCTGTGTGCAATCATAGGCTCAGCGGCATCTGCGCCGGAGGGATTCTGCCCGGGGTCCTCGGGATCGGGAACGCATTGCTCTATGGGATGTCGGTCCCATATCCCAGAGCGCTTCTTGCCACATGTCTGGGTGCAGGTGTTGGAGGATCGTTCATGGCGATCATGCGGGTGAGCGCCACAGGCTTGGGTTCCAGTGGGATTCTGGCGATTCCTCTGATGACTGCAGGTGCAGGGAACCCGGCACAGAACATGTTCCGCTATACGACAGGTCTTGCGATTTCACTTCTGGTCGGATTCCTGTTCGCGATGGTTATAGTGCAAAAAAACAACATCAAGGAGAAAAGAGATGATTGATTCTATAGAACAGTATTACACATCGGTCTCGGATCTGATAACAAAGATCTACAAGGAGCAGAGTTCTGCAATAGAGAAGGCCGCAACGTATGTCGCCGATGCGGTTCAGAGCGGAAATGTGTTCCACGTCTTCGGCTCCGGGGGACACTCCAATATGGTGGCCACAGAGATGTGCCACAGGGCAGGGAATCTCATTCCTGCAAATGTGATACTTGATCCCGGTCTCGGCTGCGAGCATGGGGCCACCAGATGGTGCGAGAAGCTTCCTGGCTATGGTCCGAACCTCCTTCGTTACTACAAGGTCAAGAAGGGCGATGTGATGCTCCAGTTCAACGCCTATGGCATAAACCAGTGCTCAATAGACACTGTGCTTGAATGCAAGAGGCTTGGAGTCACTGTGGTTGCCATCACATCCCCATCTCTGAGCCATTCGATACCTGCGGATTTCGCAGGAAGACATCCCAGCAAACAGAACCTCTGCGATCTTGCGGATGTGGTCATCGACAGCTATACACCATATGGCGAGGCTGTCGTATCGCTTGACGGATATCCATTCAAGGTCTCCCCCACATCCACAATAGCGAACATGTTCATTGTGAATGCGATAAACGCCAAATGCTGTGAGATTCTGGCCAAGCGTGGGGTCAAACCACCTGTATGGATCAGTGGGAACATTCCTGGCGGAACAGAATCGAACCAGGAAGGGATGGACAAGTATTTTGGTATTCTGAGACATCTTTGAGACGTAAAGGCGGTGGGACATGGAGATACTCGTATGTGTGAAGCAGGTGCCTGGCTCAAGCAACGTCAAGGTCGATGAGAGGACAGGGCTGCTGGTAAGGCCTAAGATGGGCAACAAGCTCAACCCCTATGACCTCTATGCACTTGAGACGGCACTTGAGCTGAAGGAGCAGTTCGGAGGCAGGGTCAAGGTCCTGACAATGGGACCTCCGCAGGCCAAGGACGCTTTGGAGGAGTGCCTCTGGATGGGTTGCGATGAGGGCTACCTCATCACAGACAGGGTGTTCGGAGGTGCGGACGTCCTTGCTACAAGCTATACGATAAGCCAGGGCATAATCAGCGCAGGCAATGCGGATCTGATAATCTGCGGTAAGCAGACGACTGATGGTGACACTGCGCAGGTGGGCGCAGAGACCGCCGAGCATCTCGGGATTCCACACCTGTCAAACGTCACGAGGGTCATCCGGATCGAAGATGGCTCCGTTGTGGTGGAGGCCAACCAGGAGAAGATGATCGTCAAGGAGAGGATCAAGCTCCCATGTCTGATCTCCATGGACAGCGAGGTCAACACACCAAGGCTTCCGTCGTACAGAAGGAAGAAGGCCATGGATGACAGTCTGATCCACACCCTGACATTCCAGGACTTCAAGGACCAGGACAGAAGCCACTATGGACTGAAGGGTTCACCCACACAGGTGCAGAAGGTCTTCCCTCCTGAGAAGAACTCGGAGAGGACCATACTTGAAGGGTCCCCGGCGGAGCTGTCCGGGAAGCTTCATCAGCTTCTCTCCGACAGGAAATTCATCTAGGAGGGCGGCATGGGACTTGTAATACACAGAGATAAGGTAACAAAGGAGATCGGGGAACGCCTGAAGGCCGCCTGTCCTTTCGGCGCCATAGCCTACAGCGAGAAGGATGGCCTCTCCATAGGCATGGGCTGCAAGCTC
>JAFVFA010000132.1 GCA_017475725.1 Spirochaetales bacterium | reverse complement strand
CCTGCTGCTGATGCTGGCGCTGGTCCTTGGACTATGCGCCTGCAAGCAGGAACCCGGACAGGAGCATGAGCATACGTTCAGCGAGGCCTGGACATCAGACGGCCAGTACCACTGGCATGCCGCAACCTGCGAGCATTCTGATGTCAAAGACTCATACGGTGCCCATGTCCTTGGGAATAAAGAAGTAGTAAAAGAAGTCTCTTGCACGGAGAATGGCTCAGAAAAAGCAATATGCAGTGTATGTGGAGCCACTGTTGTTGAAACAATTCAGGCAACAGGACACACATTCTCCGATGAATGGAACCATGATTCCAACTACCATTGGCACCTGTCCACATGTGAGCATGAAGGGCTGAAAGGTTCGTTCGGGCCTCACAGATGGGGTAGTGGCACTGTGACAAAAGCCCCAACCTGCACAGAGGAAGGCGAGATCACATACTCGTGCGAATGCGGTGCAACCAAGACTGAGAGCATTCCCTGCCACAGCTTCTCCGCAAACTGGACCAGTGACGATGACTACCATTGGCATGCGGCCACATGTGAGCACACTGATCAGGTCTCGGAGAGGGCTGAGCACTCATTCGGCGTGGGAGTGGACAACGGAAACGGAACCGTCACTGTAACCTGCAAGATCTGCGGCGAGAAGGTCACAAAGGATCTTCCTTCAACGGTCAGCCTTGTGATGGCCGGTCCGGGCGAGGACTCATCCAACAGCGCAGTCATCTCCTGGCACAGCACCGGGACCGGATCCTGGCTTGAGTTCACGGATGCAGACGGTGAGGTGTTCTCCAACTCCATTGCGAATGACCAGTGCAACGAGACTCTGTCAACCGCTGACTGGAGGGATGCGTCGGGCGACGCCCTGATATCATCCCACTACAGATGCAAGGTCTATCTGGATGGTCTGACCCCCGGTTCGACATACAAGTACAGGATCAGGTATTCGGAAGGCTGCTCCGATGTTGCGACTTTCAGGACGGCGGAATCCGACACCACATATTACCAGTTCATGTGGCTGAGCGACCTCCATGCCCCGAAGGGTGGGGAGACCTACATAAACAGGGTCGGCGAGCTCATAGACTTCGCTCAGGCAAAGGACGGGGTGGATCTGGACTTTGTCCTCTTCACAGGTGACATGGTCAACAAGGGTCAGATCTACAGGCATTGGCAGTACTGGTCGGACAGCGGATTGATGAATGACATGACATATGCATTCGTCTGCGGAAACCATGACTACTACGGCTGGAACAACAAGGACCGCACCACCAATGATTACTACAAGGAGGTCTGCGCATATCCTGACAACAGCACCGAGGGGACTGCGTCTGTTCTGGACAGCAATTACTGGTTCATCTGGAACCGGGTCCTGTTCATCTGCATAGACAACTTCACACAGGAGAGTGCGATACTCAACAAGTTGGACGGCAGCTCGCTTTCAGCTCAGCAGGCCTGGTTCAAGGCTGTTGCCGATGCCAACGAAGGCAAGTATGACTATCTGATCTTCTCCCAGCATCTTCCGTTCTTCAACACAGACACCAACACCCCATGCGAATACGGCAACTTCAACAGCTGGTACAAGATATTCGACCAGTACAAGGTTGATTTCGCTCTTTCATCCGATGAGCACACCTACCGACGAACCTATCCTCTGTACAACAAGAGGAACCCCGACTATGTCAGCGCAAGCAATCCGACTGCGGAGAAGGCTGAGTTGATTGACGGAAAAGTCTCCAAGGGTACCGTCTACGTTGTCAGCAACCAGACGGAGGGCAGTTCCATCAGCGGACTGAGGAACACTGCACCCGAGGGCCTGAAGTACATTGAGTACACTGCAGGGGGGATAGGTGGAGTCTACTTCACTGTCACTCCTACGGAGATGACCCTTCATCTGATCGGCTCCGGAGGCAGGGAGTACGACACAATCACTGTTTTGCGAAAGACCCGGTAGTCCGGTCTTTTCATAACTTCCATCCCTAGATAGACCCGGTCCGACATTGGGCCGGGTCTATTCTTCCCAATGAAAGAGATGTCCCGTCTGGTCTGAGCAGACGGGACATCAGGTTGGAGGTCCTATGTGTTGTCGATTACTTCATTTTTTCAGCAATTCAGAGTCTGATAGGTAACGGACTACTTCCTTTGCAGTAAGGACTGTGGAGTCTGACCTTGACAGAATGTGCTCAAGGAGCCTTCTGAGCATGTTCCTACGCTGCTCCGCTGAGGCCTTGAGCCTGCTTGCCTCTGCTCCTTCAAGGTCATACATCTCGTACTTGTCAGAGTATATGTCGGAGTGCAGACCTACAAAGAACGGACAGCGGTTTCCGTTGTAATGGAGATCGTAGGTGTAGGCAAAGGTTGCAAATGCGTCGTTCTCTGACATGAAGTACTCGAACCAGACGTTCCAGTCCATTCCTGTGACCTTGCCGGACTGTATGTCGAAGTATTTGTTCTCAGCTGCAAGGCGATCCCTCAGACCGGGTTCTGTGCCGTATTCTCTGCATCTGTCATCCGGAGGGGCGATGTACACGTACATAGGCAGTGCCCACAGCCCGGGGTGCTTTCCGATCAGCGGAGCGCTGGAGTACATGTTCTCGGCGACAAAGGTCTCTCCCGGGCTTCCTTCATCAAGGGTGTATGGCCAGAGCTCGTTACTGCCGTCGCAGCTGTCCTGCCAGCCTTCCTCTATAGCTGCCTCGTAGAGCAGTCCAAGCCGTTCAAGGGATGTGAACACATTGTCATTGTACTCAAGGAACGGTGTCCTAAAACCGACTATTTCGGACCTTTTCAAGCCTATTCCAGACCCTTTCATCTCCGGATCATAGGGCTTCTCAAGTGTCGCATAGCATTTCTCATGTTCAGCAAGCCAGTCGTCGGTGCTCATGATCGGTGTTCTGGTGGCTGGTTCCGCATCCCAGTCTATGTCCAGTCCATGAGGGTGCGAATAGGTGTGCATTGCAAGTTCGTGCCCCTCTTCCTTCGCCCTGTGCCAGATACGTTTGACGAACGAGTCATCCTCAAGCTCGTTGCCGTCAATGTTGTCCGCTTTCAGGAAGAAGGTACCGAGAATGGGGCTGCCATCATGGTTGCGATACCTGCCGAAGAGGTCAAGCACGTATTTCATGCCGCCCTCTGCGCCTGATCCGGGAATTCCGGAGTAGGTGTTGTCATCAAAGGTGAATGAGACAAGCTGACGTACCTGTTTAGGTTCAAGTCCGAACGGTGGGTTCTGCGAAGGCTCTCTTTTCATGTTGGGCTCCTATGTATTCAAGGTAACACTTTAACGTGAAAATTAAAAGCTTTTATTATCATGTTTTTAACTATCGTCTTTTTCAATATGAAAATAATGACAATTCGGCAGGTATTGTCTTTTCAGGATGCAAAAAACTTTTATTCCAAAATTCAGTTTTCTGTAAAAAAAGCGACTAATATTTGGACAAAACGGGAAAAAATAGTTTTCTCGTGAAAATTATCATTGTTTTTTAACTGACACAATGGATGGTTGTGTCAATAACCGAATTGATGCAAAAAGTGGATGGGCCATCTCCTGTAGACATAAGTACAATTTCTTCTACTAAAAAAAATACTGCATGTATATAGCTGGCACGCTTAACCGGTCAGTTCAAAAAAAAGTTGACAGGTGGAAAAATCTATTCATATAATTTTAACGTTAAAACTAGGAGGCTGTAATGGCAAGGAAACTAACAATCTTATCAATCATCTGCATGCTGCTTGTGTCAGCACTCATTTTTGTATCCTGTAACCAGGAAGCCGGTGGCGGAGCCAAGCCAGGTCCGGCACCTGCAGCCAAAGAGAAGGTCGAAAACGTGGCCGGTGAAGTCAGCAACAACCTGGTCTACAACGGCAACTTCGACAGTGGAGAGGATTCAGATATCGTGGACGACGGTTCCACCATCGAGATTGTGGCAGACGAAGGCATAGAAGGATCTTCCGCTTTGCTTGTTACGCAGACTGAGAACTATGGCGAGGTCATGGTTGACATCACCAAATACTATGGCCGTGGCAAGAGCTACTACGTGGAAGGTTGGTTCAAGAATGTCGGTGGAGCGGACACAAGAACCGATGATCTGACTGCATACATTGCATTCAACATTGTCACAGGCGGCGGCTACACCACAACAGGCCAGACCTATGACATCCCCGGTCAGTATGATGGCAGCTGGCTGTCAGATGACGAGGCCGAGGAGATCTTCGGAATCGAGACGAACTGCATCGGGGAAAGCATCGCTGACGGCGACTGGCACAAGGTCTCCGCAATCCTTGATGCCGAGCAGATAGAGGCCGTTATGCTCAGTGAGGATGACCAGTGCCATTGGACAGGGGATACGACAATGTATCTGCTCGCTGCGGTGTTCTATGTCGGGACTTACCCGAACCAGGACGGATACAAGTATCTGCTTGACAACGTCGTGATCAAGGACCTCAACAAGGAGATCAAGAGACAGGGAAGAACCTACGAGGCACCTGTTGAGGAGGAGACTGAAGAGGAAGAGGAAATCTGATTTTCAATCAAGTGAACAGGTTTGGCCATCAGAATCCCTGGTGGCCAAAGGCATATACAAAATAGAAGGAGAAAAATATGAAAGCAAGGAACATCTTCATAGTTCTTTTCGCTGTTCTTATGGTCTTTGCCTTTGCAAGCTATAAGAACGAGCCCAAGGAGCAGGCGAAACCTACACCTAAGCCACAGTCTACAGGGGACGTCTATCAGATAGAGGTCACTGAGGGTGTCGACAAGGACTACTGGAACAGAGACAAGATCAAGATCGAGTGGGAGGAGGAGGTCAACGAAGGTGACGTCATCTCCCTCAAGTACAGATCTGAAAGAGACGTCTACCAGTGGGATATCAGAGACGGATCGCTGAAGTGGGTCTATGAGACGAACAAGGGAAGTTTCACGGATCCCGTTCTCGGTGATGACGGCTGGTGGACTCTGACCTACACATTCGCAAAGGACATCAACGGTGCAACCGTCGATTCCAACGAGAGGTTCGGCGTCTACTTCAGAGGCAATTTCGTCACAACAGACCTCTTCGAGATCAAGGACATCACCCTCAACGGTGAAGCTCTTGAGATTGATCAGGATAACATCAAAAGCGCTGCACAGCTCAACGAGGAGCCTGTTGAGCATGACTGGAGCGTCAAGAACTGGTCGGTCCTTTTTGCAACTGGCACACCCGGTGAGGTCGACAAGACTCCTCTGGCAGAGAAGGTCGTTGACGGCGGATTCGTCACCGGTGCCCCTGTCGCCAAGGAAGGCTACACATTGTCCATCTTCACTGATGCAGCACGCACAATCCCGTTTGACCAGACTCTGCCTATCACTGAAGAGAAGATCTTCTACTATGCGTATGTCGGTGTTCCAAGAGCAATCACATTCGAACTGAACGGCGGTGAGTTCCCGGTGGACGCAGAGATCCCTGAGACCATCCCGAACGGCGACATGTTCGTTGCTCCGGCCAATCCGACCAAGGAAGGCGTTGCATTCGCAGCATGGTGCACGGATGCCGAGCTCACAAAGGAATGGGTCTACACAGACCAGATCCTGGCTGACACTACATTCTATGCCAAGTACGGCACACCAAGGACTGTCACATTCAATTCCAACGGCGGTTCCGCTGTCGATGCACAGATAGTCGCGGACGGCTATGCTGCAACCATTCCTGAAGCGCCGACCAATGGAACCAAGATGTTCATCGGCTGGTACGCTGATGCCGAGCTGACTGAGGCATACAACTTCTCGGCTCCTGTCACTGCAGACATCACAGTCTACGCAGGCTGGATCAACTCAACGGATGTCACAATTAACCTGAACTACACAGGTGCACCTGCAGCCACAACCTTCAAGGCTGCCTTGGACGTTGCACTTGCTGAGGATGATGAGAACCTTGAGGTCGAGGGCAGAGCCGGATACATCTTCGAGGGCTGGTACACAGATGCAGCCTGCACAACACCTTATGACTTCTCAACAGTTGTAACGGCTCCGTTCACACTCTATGCAAAGTGGACCACAGGCACGATGTACAGAGTCACATCCACAAAGTACACATCAGGTTACGATCATGATAAGTTCGTCATCGGATTCCAGGATGCTGGCGTCAAGGCCGGTGATGTCGTCTCCCTTACCTACAGGACAACGGAACCGTTCACGAAGTTCAGTATCAGAAAGAACGATCCGAGCACATACTCCAAGTGGTTCCATGAGAAGGCAGCAGGAACGGCCTATCCTCAGTTCTTCAGCTCAATGGAGACAGACGAAGATGGCTGGACAACCGTGACATATGAGTTCCCGGAACCGTCAAGTGCAACCCAGGCTGCAAACATTGCATATGGTGATGATGGTGCAGGATTCTTCATCTACTTCCTGAACAGCAAGATGGTGCCTGGTGCAATCATGGAGTTCAGGGCCGTCACAATCAATGGCAAGGAATATGAACTCACCGCAGCCAGCATCGACCACTCATTGAAACAGTGTGCTCCGACATTCGAGGCTGATATCGAGGACTATGAGTGGACATCGAAGACCGTCAAGTTCAACATGGGTGTCGGTGATGCGATTGATGATGTAGTCGTCGAGTTCGGAAAGAAGGTCACTGCTCCAGCAGATCCTGCAAAGGAAGGGTACTCTTTCGCCGGTTGGTTCAAGGATGCTGAGTTCTCGGCAGAGTTCGATTTCGGTGTGGCCATAACCAAGGACACCACAATCTACGCAAAGTGGGTCACTCCTGTAACCCTGACATTCAACAGCAATGAGGGTTCCGCAGTCGAAGCCATCTCAACAGGAGCCGGACTGCCGATCACCAAGCCTGCTGACCCGACAAGGGAGGGATACAAGTTTGTTGGCTGGTTCAAGGATGCAGAGCTGACAGAGGCCTTCGATTTCGAGGCTGGAATCACAGAGTCCACAACCGTCTATGCCAAGTGGGTTGTACCCAAGACCCTCACACTCAATCTGAATTATGCTGGGGCTCCTGAAGCAACGGCAATGGAGGTTGAGGACGGCGCTGCAATCACAGCTCCGAAGAAT
>JAFVFA010000131.1 GCA_017475725.1 Spirochaetales bacterium | reverse complement strand
GATCTGCAGCGACAGGGACACCTGGATCCAGCTGAAGAGAAGCCAGGAGGCGAACGCAAGCATCACAAGGATGCTGAACGAGAACGACGGGAGATGAAAGGCAATAAAAATAAAGGTGCCCGACGGATCGGACACCTCTGGAATGCTTCTTCTGGAAAGCTGCTCAGCTTGTGGCGGAGACCTTTGAGTCGACGTGCATTCCCATTCCTGCTGTGTGGGCTGAAACCTCTGATGCAAGATAGAGAACTGCGTTTGCGACCTCTTCCGGCTTTGCATATCTCTTGTCCATTGCATATGTTCCTGCAAGGAGCTCCATAGCCTTCTCGTGAGGCATGTCGCCGAAGAAGTCCTTCTCGATGCGGAGCATCATAGGAGTGTCGACAGGACCTGGGCAGACATAGTTGACCTGGACGCCTACAGGACCGAGCTCCATGGCGATGCACTTTGTGAGGCCGGCGACTGCATACTTTGATGAGACGTATGCGCTGTTGCCGGCTGTCGGCTCATAGGCAGCTGCTGAAGCAACGACGACGACTGCGCCGGACTTCTTCTCGATGAGAGTGGGAGCTGCATACTTCATGGTGAGCATGACTGCGAAGACGTTGAGCATGTAGGTCTGCTGGAACAGATCAAGTGTCATATCCTGGACAGGATGGGCCTTTCCCTCGTAACCGGCATTCGGGACAACGATGTCGATTGTGCCGAAGTGCTTCTTTGCGTTCTCGACGAAGTTCTTGATGTCCTCTTCCTTGTTGAGGTCTGTGACGAAACCTGCGACATCACCCTTGAGGGTAGGGAGAAGGGCATCGATCTTTGCCTGGCTTGTTGAGGAGAAGGCAACCTTTGCACCCTCTGCAAGGAAACCCTTCACGACTGCTGTTCCGATTCCACCTGTGCCGCCTGTGACCAGGACGACTTTGTCCTTAAGCTTAAGATCCATATGATATACCTCTTATCTATATTGATAGACATATTTTCTAAGTTTATGGCAGTTATGTCAATCTAACCAGACCATTATTTTAGGTAAAGATGTTACAGCATAGAATATTAATTGCAGCATATGCCAGATGCTCAAACCCTGATCAGAACGAAATAATTATGCTAGAATGATCCCATGAGAATAGCAGTCTATGGTGCCGGGGCGCTTGGGACAATCCTTGGCGCCTATCTGACTAGGAATGCCCCAGAGCATGAGATCCATCTGTTCAACCGCAACTTAAGGCATGTGCAGGCTCTCAATGAGGGTGGAGCCAGAATAACCGGGCAGATCGGGTTCACCCAGAAGGTGAAGGCCTTCCTTCCGGAGGAGATGGAAGGTGAGTATGACTACATCTTCCTTCTGACCAAGCAGCTTGAGAATGCAAAGACAATAGAGTTTCTGAAACCGCATCTCAGAAGCGATGGGGCCCTGTGCACAATGCAGAACGGCCTTCCTGAACCTCCGATAGCGCAAGTGCTGGGAAGGGAGCGTACTTTGGGCTGCACAATAGGCTGGGGCGCAACCCTTGGGGAGCCGGGTGAGAGCAGGCTGACATCATCACCGGATGCATTGGTGTTCACCCTGGGTTCCCCATACCCGGAGGCAAAATGGCATCTTCCGAAGGTCAGATGCATACTTGAGAACATGGGAACTGTGTACACTGAGGAGAACTTCTTAGGTGCACGCTGGTCAAAGCTCCTGATAAACGCGACCTTCAGCGGCATGGGGACTGTGATCGGAGGTACCTTCGGTGATGTCTGCGACAACAGGATGGCAAGAAGGCTGGCCCAGAAAGTCATCAAGGAGTGCATAGAGGTCACCAAGGCCGCAGGCATAAGGATTGCACCGGTCATGGGCAATGACATAGCAAGACTGTTCTACTACAGCAACCCCCTCAAGAGGTTTGTCTCCTATTCTCTGATTCCGTTCGCCATGAGGCGCCACAGAGGCATCATCCCCGGCATGCTGGTGGACATAAGGAAGGGAAAGCCCTGCGAGGTCGATGCCATTGTGGGCAGCGCATGCAGGGAGGGGGACCGTGTAAACGTCGAAACCCCTGTATGCGACATGATGTACAGCATGATCAGGAGTTTCGAGATGGGCAACGGTGTGCCCTCAACTGATAACCTGGCTCAGTTCAGCGCCTTGTCCTGAACTCGGCCGGAACCGGATCCACTCCGTCCCAGATTATCCTTCTGAAGTGCTTGGGGTCTGTGTTGCCCTCTGTGTTGACCATGAAGACCAATGAGTCCTGGTCGAGTTTGATTGCCTTTCTCAGATCATCCTTCTCCGGCTCCGTAAGGATTGAATAGAGGGCTCCAAGAGGAAGGGCTCCGCTTTCTCCGCTTATCATGAACGGGTCTCCCTTGAGCGGGCAGGAGAGGATCCTCATTCCGCGTGCAGCCACGTAGTCCGGGAAGCTCGCGAATATGTCTGCATTGCCCTTGAGGACCTCGAAGGCAAGTGGGGACGGATCGCCGCAGGCAAGTCCTGCCATTATGGTGTCGAGGTCGCCCTTGACGCTGTGGCACTTTCCGTCGCCGGCCTTGATGGACTCGAAGATGCAGGCGGCGTTGTTCGGTTCGCAGATTACGAAGATAGGCGGATTCTCAGGGAAGAGGGCGGTGTAGAAGCCGACAACGGAGGCTGCCAGGGCACCGACACCTGCCTGGACGAAGACATGTGTGGGTCTTGTTATTCCCATTCCGGCGAACTGCTCCTGACACTCCAGAAGCATTGATGTGTAGCCCTGCATGATCCATGTGGGGATCTCCGTGTATCCGTCCCATGATGTGTCGGAGACGACGTACCAGCCGTGCTTGGCGGCTTCTGATGCGGCAAGCCTTACGGCATCGTCATAGTTGCCATTGACGATTGTGACGTTGGCGCCGTAGCTCCTGATTGCATCAATTCTGGCCTGGCTGGTCTCGGAATGGACATAGATCTCGCACTTGTGGCCCAGCTTCCTAGCTGCCCATGCCAGTCCACGGCCATGGTTTCCGTCTGTGGCGGAGCAGAATGTGATATCACCTATAGCATCGTGGCATTCCTTGCTTGTCAGGTATTCGAATGTGAGATCCTCGTTCTCCCTGTGGAGGATCTTCCGGATAAGGTTGTAGACGGCGAATGAGCCTCCCATCACCTTGAAGGAGTTAAGCTCAAGCCTCTGGGCCTCGTCCTTGATGTAGATGCCGCCGATACCGAGCATGTGTGCAAGATTCG
>JAFVFA010000130.1 GCA_017475725.1 Spirochaetales bacterium | reverse complement strand
TTGATGAGGCGCATCGGGGTTCTTCTCTTGTCCATCAGGTCTCTCACCTTCTGTGCGCAGATCTTTCCGGCAAGGAACATCGAGTCCGCTGAGATGTCGATGTTGTTCTCCTTGACGTAGATTCCGAGATACTGGTCAAAGATTCCTGCGATGTGTGAGATATATGACACAGGAGGATTGGCCAAGCCCTTGGCTCCTCTCTCGTATGCATCGATGACATCGACTGTCTGTGCAAGGCTCATGACCTCTGTGCAGTTTGTGGGGATTCCCTCTCTTGTGCACTGCTCGATGGCCTTGATTCCGTCGCCTGTTGCCGGGATCTTGATCATGATGTTCGGTCCGGCCTCACGGTTGAAGTGGGCTGTCCTCATGATTGTGTCATAGGTCTCGTCGAACGGATCTGCCTGGATGCTGACGTAACCGTCGCTGCCGCCTGTGGCCTCCCACATCGGAAGGAAGTGCTTTGCGATCTCCCCGACAAGTGTTCTCTGAAGCTTCACAAGAGCCTCAGTGTCGTTCTTCTCTTCCTTGAGTATCTTCTTAAGGGTTTCGATTGCATGGTTCTTCTCGGTCTCAACAGGATGAGTGAGCATCTTCCATGTATATGATGGGTTCTGAGTGCAGCCTGAAGCTCCAGCCTCAATCGCCATGTCAGCTTCAGAGTTTGTCACATTGTTGATCCAGAACCTTGTCTGCGTCTGGGCCTGAACTCTTTTGAAATAATCGGACATGATTCCTCCCGAAATACCGTGTATACACGTGATATACTTTGAGTATAGGCCACAAATACTCACCTGTCAAACTATTTTTCATTATTTTTTATCTTATTTTCATATCAGCAATTACCTAATCAGATTCCCTTCGTTTCAACCCTTCTGGAGACATGAACTTTTGTTCATTGTTTTCAGATGCAAAAAAAAACAGGTGCCCGAGGTCTCCCTCAAGCACCTGCTCTCAATTGCCTTATGAATCAGGCTATCACATCATGCCGCCCATGCCTGGGTTTCCGGCAGGAGCTGCCGGTTCCGGAGCCGGGATGTCAGTGATTGCACACTCGCTTGTGAGAATGAGGGCTGCAATGCTTGCCGCATTCTGCAGAGCGCTTCTTGGAACCTTGACAGGATCGATGATTCCAGCCTCGACCATGTTGACCCACTTGTTGTTGTTTGCATCGTAACCGACACCCTTCTCGCTGTTCTTGCACTTGTCGGCGATGATGGCTCCATCCTCACCTGCGTTCTCAGCGATCTGGCGCATCGGCTCCTCAAGGGCTCTGCGGACGATCTTGTAACCGATCTGCTCCTCATCGGACAGAGATGAGAGGTCCTTGCCCTCCATCTTTCTGGCTGCCTGAGCAAGGGCGACTCCACCACCAGGGATGACTCCCTCTTCGATGGCTGCGCGTGTTGCGTTGACTGCATCCTCGACTCTGTGCTTCCTCTCCTTGAGCTCGACCTCTGTAGGAGCACCGACATTGATGACTGCAACACCGCCGGCGAGCTTTGCAAGTCTCTCCTGCAGCTTCTCGCGGTCGTAGTCGCTTGTTGTGTCAGCGATCTGCTTCTTGATCTGGCCGATTCTGTCCTTGATGTTCTCGCTCTTTCCAAGGCCGTTGATGATTGTTGTGTTCTCCTTCTCGACCTTGACGCTCTTTGCCCTTCCAAGCTGTGAGAGGTCTGCGTTCTCGAGCTTCATTCCAAGCTCCTCGCTGATGACCTGTCCACCTGTCAGGATTGCGATATCCTCAAGCATTGCCTTCCTTCTGTCTCCGAAGCCAGGGGCCTTGATTGCACAGACGTTGAGGGTTCCTCTGAGTGAGTTGACGACCAGTGTGGTCAGGGCCTCTCCGTCCACATCCTCTGCGATGATCAGGAGCGGCTTGCTTGTCTGGACGACCTTCTCCAGGACAGGGAGAAGCTCCTTCATTGAGGAGATCTTCTTGTCGTAGATCAGGATGTACGGATCGTCCATGACTGATGTCATAGTCTCGCGGTTGCTTGCGAAATAGGCTGAGATGTATCCGCGGTCGAACTGCATTCCCTCGACGAAATCGGTTGTGGTCTCGATGTTCTTGGACTCCTCTACAGTGATGACTCCATCCATTCCGACCTTCTCCATTGCATTGGCGATCTCCTCACCGATTGTGGAGTCGTTGTTTGCGGAGATTGAAGCGACCTGGGTGATCTCCTCCTTGTCGTTGATCGGCTTTGCTTCGGCCTTGATCTCTGCAACTGCATCTGCTACAGCCTTGTCGATACCGCGTCTGATGCCCATCGGGTTGACGCCGGCTGCGACGCTCTTCATTCCTTCCTTGGTGATTGCCCATGCAAGGACTGTTGCGGTTGTTGTTCCGTCACCTGCAACATCGTTCGTCTTTGAGGCAACTTCCTTGACAAGCTGTGCACCCATGTTCTCGAACGGGTCCTCAAGCTCAACTTCACGTGCAACCGTGACACCGTCTTTTGTGATCATCGGAGCACCGTACTTCTTGTCCAGAAGGACTGTGCGTCCCTTAGGACCCAAGGTCGTCATGACAGCCTTGGCAATCTGCTCAACACCGGATACCAGAGACTTTCTGGCTTCCTCACTGAACTGTAGCTGTTTTGCCATAATATCTATCCTCTATAAAAAAGTTTCTTCTGATGCTGGTTTTCGCCAGCGTTTCCAAAGATACAAAAGAATTGCTGAGAAATCAAGTTTATGCTTCGACAAGCTTTCTCGAAGTCCGTGACCGCTCTCTGCAGAAACGAATCAAAAGAAATTTATTTCTTTGTACAATAGTTGGTTATGTGCAAGATTCCAACCTCTTCCAAGAAAAAATCTTAATCTTTTCCGCTTTTTCGACCACTTTATTCAAAGGACACAAGCTCAGGCGAACAGCGCACCCATTCCAAGCGCGAACACCGCGGAGAATATGTTGGAGATCAGGTTGACCATATCGTTGTCCACCCACCTGACGCCTCTGGACAGCTCGAGCTTGCGTCCATCTATCTCATCCTTCTCAGTAAGCGCTCTGGATTCAGGGTCGAAATAGAGGGCCTGGATTGTGGCGCCAAGATAGGAGTCCACAATCGCACCGGCAAAACCGAGAAGGCATACAAGGGCGGCACCGTGAACAGAAACGGCATTGGGACCTATGGAGAACAGGAAGAAGACATACCAGCAGACCGCGATGAAGGCAGAAGAGAGGAAGGCTCCGACAGTCCCAAGCCATGTCACCCCTCCTGACACCCCTGCAGGCACAGGTTTCTTCGTGAGGATCGATACGGGACCCTTGCTGCTCAATCGCCCTATCTCCCCTGCAAATGTGTCGCTTGTAGCCTCTGCGATGGCGGCTCCGAACATGATCAGAGCT
>JAFVFA010000129.1 GCA_017475725.1 Spirochaetales bacterium | reverse complement strand
TCGCCGGCCTGGAGCTCCTGAAGCTCCTCAGGTCTGTTCGCATGCATTCTGAGAAGTCTGTTGACCCTCTCCCTCTTCTTCTTGGAGATGTTCAGAACTGCGACGCTCTTCCTTATCGTACCCGAGTAGACCCTTATGAAGGCAAGCGGTCCGGCCTCCCTGTCGTACTGGATCTTGAAGACAAGGGCGAGCGGTGCGGCCTTGGGGTCGTTCTTGACCTGGACCTCCTCTGAGCCGTTCTTCTTCAGGTGGATTCCCACTGCCGGCGGAATGTCGTCAGGTGAGGGCAGGAGGTCGACGATCCCGTCCAGAAGGCACTGCACTCCTATGTCCTTGAGGGATGAGCCGACGAAGACGGGAAGGAGCTTCCTCTCTATTGTGCACTTTCTGAGCACGTCCAGAATCATCTGGTCAGGGATGTCCTCCCCGGCGAAGTAGAGTTCGGTTATCTCATCGGAGTAGTTGGACACGCTGTCCAGAAGCTTCTCCCTCCAGGACTGGGCCTCGTCAGCCATGTCAGCTGGGATGTCGTGGTATGAGTAGTCGTAGCCCGCTGTGTCAGGGTCGAACCTGACCATCTTCATCTTCAGCAGGTCGATCACACCTTCGAACTTGCTTTCCTTCCCGACTGGGATGAATAGTGGGACGGTGTCCTCCTTGAGTTTTGTCCTTATGGAATCGACCGCCGCATAGAAATCTGCACCAAGGCGGTCCATCTTGTTTATGAACGCTATCCTTGGGACGTTGTAGGTGTTGGCCTGTCTCCAGACGGTCTCGCTCTGCGGCTCAACACCACCTACGGCGCAGAAGACGCCGACGGCTCCGTCCAGGACCCTGAGGGACCTCTCGACCTCTGCAGTGAAGTCCACGTGGCCCGGAGTGTCGATGATGTTGATCTTGACGCCCTTCCAGTAGCAGGTTGTGGCGGCACTTGTGATGGTTATGCCTCTGTCCTGCTCCTGCTCCATCCAGTCCATTGTGGCTTCGCCGTTGTCGACCTCTCCGATCCTGTGGTTCTCCCCTGTGTAGTAGAGGATCCTCTCCGTGGTTGTGGTCTTGCCCGCATCGATGTGGGCTATGATTCCTATGTTCCTTGTCTTGTTGTCTGAAGTCATGCGCACAATCTAGCACAATTCGACATGTTTGTTAATTGGTAAACAATGAGGATTCACAGATGGTCGTCCATGCCTTATAATCAATTGGCATGAAGAATAACCTGAATTCGCACATCATCGTCATCATTGCATTGGTCGCCATAGTCGTAGTCGGATTCGTGGCAGGTCTGGTTGCGGGAAGCGCGGCCGCCAGCAAGAGGGGCAATGTGCTTTCAGGTGATGGCTGGCTTGTCTATTCCAGGAAGGACCGCAAAGCCTACGTGGAGCTTGACTGCAACCCGACCACGGGTTTCGACTGGTTTGTGGGCGAGGTTCCCGAGGGGCTGGAGCTTGTGAGCAGCAAATATGCCTCTTCCGACAAGTCCGGACAGCGCGTGGGTGCCGGAGGGACGACCACGATTGTGCTGAAGGCCAAGTCCGCAGGCCACTATTCGGTGGATCTCGTCTACAGGCGGAACTGGGAGGGCGGGGAGACCGGAAGGGTCCTGAAGCTGCAGGTCGATGTGATGGGAAGCTCGAAGGGGCGCCTGGTCATCAATGGCCTGAAAATGACTGAAGAATGATTTTCAGATGGTCTTAATATGAAAAGGGGCTGCGGTTTGCAGCCCCTTTTGCCATTGTTGACATTGAGTCGGATTCACTTGGACCACTCTGCGATCAGCTCCTGGATTTCCTCGTAGTTGTCCTCGTCACCGTCTGTGTGGTACTTGGCTGCGTCGTAGACGGCCTGCGCGTACTTCAGGATGACCAGAGCCTCCTGTCTGTCGCTCATGCTGCCGAGCTTGGTCTTTGTCCAGATGGGCGTTGCATCGGCACCGTTGGCTCCCTCGTAGTAACCGTACTTGGCATAGTTGCTCTTGGTCTCCTTGCTCCACTTGGTCTGCATCTTGCCGATCTCCGTGGCTCTCTTCTTCGCTGACCAGTCGCGTTTGTAGAGCATCTCTGCAAGTGCCTTGTATGTTCCGCCGTAGATGACGTATGACGGGATGGTGTCACAGGCGGCCCTTGCATAGCTGATGGCGAAGTTCGAGTCTCCCCCGAACACGCCCGGAAGCGAGTCGAACAGGATTGCAAGGGTGTACCAGCACTCGGATGAGTCAAGGCAGTTGAACCTGTCGGTCACGACCTTCAGGTCCTCCTTCATCGGGTCGGCCTTCTTCAGGGAGTTCATGATGCCCTTGGTCTGTCCCCAGCGGCCTATGTTTGCGCACTTCCAGAGATAGGCCATGGCGTTCGGGTTGGCCTCTATGGACTGGAGGGCGTAGGCCTCTCCCTCCTCGTAGAGGGCGAACTTGGCGTTCTTCTCGCCATCGTCCAGCTCGTCCCCAAGGTCGACGCAGACGCGTGAGAGCCTCCAGAGGACCTCCGCCTTCTCCTCGTTGGTCTTGGCCTCCGAGAGCATGCCCTTGAGCGTGTCGTATACCTTCTGGTCGTCGATGTCCTTGTTGTAGGTGTCGTCGACGAATGTGAAATCGAGTGCTGCGATGGCCAGAACCGCAATGAGCAGCACTGCCAGCATTGAAACCAGTTTCTTCATTTCCTTCTCCTTGATTGGTGTATCCAAATGATACCATGCTTGGGGCCCTTTTACAAAAACTATGTTGACAATTGCGTTTTTCGCGCTTTCATGCAATGATTGTTGTACTCAGAGTCAGAGAGGTGAAACCATGAAGAGCATTGTAATCTATTTCTCACTTGATTCAGGAAGCGGGAAGAAGGGCAGCACAAGGATCGTTGCCGAGAAGATCGCCGAGATGAAGGGCGCCAACATAGCCAGGATCGAGCCGGAGATCAAGTATCCGACGGACTATGAGGAGTGCTGCAAGAGAGCCAAGTTCGAGATAGACGAGAACATCCATCCACAGATCAAGTCGATCTCCATGGACTTCAACGAGTACGACACGGTGTTCCTTGGTTTCCCGATCTGGTACAGGACCTACCCGAGACCGATAGCATCCTTCATAGACGGAGTGGACCTTGCAGGAAAGAAGGTCATACCGTTCTGCACCAACGAGGAAGGGGCCTTCGGGACCGCAGACCTGGAGCTGGGAACGGTTGTCAAGGCAAAGGGCGCGAAGACGGAGATGGGCATAGCCATAAAGAGCTTCAACGCCGAGACTTGCGACGGCTCGCTCAAGACCTGGCTATCAAGAGTTGCCCGCTGATCCCCAGTACGGAATAATCCAAAAAATTGTATTTTAAATAACCCTCTTCAGGCCTTACAGTAAATATAGAGACACTATAAGTGGGGAAGGTATGGAGCGTCGTCTGAATTTCGGGCAGTACAGGGCAATGGACTTGACCATATTCGCTGTGCTCCTGATTGTGTTCGAGAGCCTGGCCTCCAGGGCCGCAATTCATTTCTCATCACAGCCTTACTTCATTTCGGTTGTCCCTGCAATCGTATGCATCGTCTTCATGCGTTGGGGCATGTTCGGTTGCATACATGCGGCACTGGGCGGTCTGGTGTACTGCATCTCCACAAGGGGAGGCGCGGTGCACTTCCTGATCTACATGGTCGGGAACCTGCTCTCCGCCATGGCTGTGCCGTATCTGAGGCGAATCGGTCCCGCAAAGGTCAGGGGGAGTGTCGCGCTCTCTTTGGTCATGGCGGTTCTAGTCTCCTTCCTAATGCAGATCGGAAGGGGGATCGTTGCGGCCATCGTGGGTCACATCCAGCCCAGGATGGTCTTCAGCTTTGTCCTGACGGATGTCATCTCAGGGCTGTTCGCGGTGGTCATTGTGCTCATCGTGCGCAGGCTGGACGGCGTCTTCGAGGACCAGAGATCCTACCTGAGGAGAATCAACGAGGAAGAGGCGAAAGATAAAGAGGAGGGTTTTGATGAAGGTTAAAGCATCAGATTACCTTGTTTACGATGAAGAGACGAAGACCTACAGGGAGGATCCCGAGCAGAGGGTCAGGGATGATGTGGAGAAGCACTACTGGCTGCACGTCCTGAGGACGGTCGCCAAGGACTGGCGTCTGTACATAATGCTGATACCGATGCTGCTTGTCTTCCTGTTCTGGAGATACTTCCCGATGTACGAGCTTCTGGGTTCCTTCAAGGTGGCCGATGA
>JAFVFA010000128.1 GCA_017475725.1 Spirochaetales bacterium | reverse complement strand
CGCCAACACAGACGGCAGCTATACAATAAAGCTCTGGGATGGATCTGTATGGAACGAATATACGGCCAAGTCCTCAATCAAGGACGCTCTTTTCGGAGATGGCGGCTTTGCGGACCAGATTCTCTATTGCTCATTCGAGCTTCAGGATTACGGCTTCGGTGAGGCTGTGAATCAGGGCAAGACAACCCATGATGGAAGGGAGTGCACAAAGTTCACAGCTTCTTACTACATGGATCTTTCAGAATACAACTTGAGTGACAACTATAAGGTTGCAGATGCAAACCTCTATGTCGATTCCGACTTCTTCGTCACCTTGGACCTTGAGATTGATTTCACAGACGAGTTTGAAGCTGCAATGACATTTGCAGGCTTGAAGGCAGAGGACATCGTCAAGTTCTGCTATGATGTCAAGCCTAACTTTGCACTGACAGACGTTGATCTTCCTGATGGATATTCAACAGCATACGATGCTCTGTAATTCAAGTCAGAGTAAACGGATAAGAGAAGGGACTGCAATCGCAGCCCCTTCTTTTTTCACTCCTTTTTTCCGGTGTAGAGGGTGTAGTAGCGGCCCTTCTGCTCCAGAAGCTCCTCGTGGGTTCCTCGCTCTATGATCCTGCCTTGCTCCATGACCATGATGCAGTCTGCGTTCTTGACCGTTGAGAGCCTGTGGGCGATGACGAAGGATGTTCTGCCCTTCATGAGCTCGTCCATGCCTTTCTGCACCAGAAGCTCTGTTCTTGTGTCGATGGATGAGGTCGCCTCATCAAGGACCAGGGCAGGTGGGTTGGCAACCGCTGCACGGGCAATTGCAAGAAGTTGTCTCTGACCCTGGGAGAGGTTGGCACCGTCGTTTCTCAGAACCGTGTCATAGCCGTTCGGAAGTCTTCTGATGAAGCCGTCTGCGTTGGCAAGCCTTGCTGCTCTAATGCACTGCTCATCAGTTGCATCAAGACGGCCATAGCGGATGTTCTCCATGACTGTTCCAGTGAAGAGGTGGGTGTCCTGTAGAACCATTCCAAGACTTCTTCTAAGGTCTCCTTTCTTGATTTTGTTGACGTTTATCTCGTCAAAACGGATCTTTCCATCCTGTATGTCATAGAAGCGGTTGATCAGATTCGTGACCGTTGTCTTTCCGGCTCCTGTGCTTCCTACAAAGGCAAGCTTCTGTCCTGGGTTTGCATACATCTTGATGTTATGAAGGACCATCTTGTCAGGATTGTAACCGAAATCGACATCATTGAACGTGATTGCGCCCTCAAGTTTCCTGTATGTCACAGTTCCATCAGCCTGGTGCGGATGCTTCCAAGCCCATGTTCCTGTCTGCTCCTTGGACTCTGTGATGGTTCCGTCCTCAGCGATGTTCGCCCTGACAAGCTCAACGTAGCCGTTGTCCTCCTCAGGTTTCTCGTCCATCATCTCGAAGACTCTTCTGGCACCAGCTGCCGCCATGACAATGGAGCTGAACTGCTGGCTGACCTGGGTCACCGGCATGGAGAAGTTCTTTGACAGCGTCATGAATGTTATAAGGGCTCCAAGTGTCAGACCTGTGAATCCCTTGAGTGCAAGGATTGCTCCGACGGTTGCCACTATGACGTAGCTTATGTGACCTATGTTGCCGTTTACCGGCATGATTATGTTAACGATCTTGTTTGCGTTTCTGGCGCTGTCTCTTAGCTTGTGGTTGAGTTCCTTGAACTCATCTATGCAGTGCTGCTCGTGGCAGAAGACCTTGACGACTTTCTGGCCCTGGATCATCTCCTCGATGTAGCCGTTGACCTCTCCGAGGTCTCTCTGCTGCTGTGAGAAATACTTGCCCGACACTGCACTGAGCTTTGCTGTGACTCTTATGCTTATGAAGATCATGAAGAGCGAGACCAATGTCAGAGGGATGTTGAGCACTATCATGCTGACGAAGATGGAGACCATGGTGATCGAAGAGCTCACAAGCTGCGGAAGGCTCTGGCTTATGACCTGCCTGAGTGTATCCACATCATTGGTGTAGACGCTCATGATGT
>JAFVFA010000016.1 GCA_017475725.1 Spirochaetales bacterium | reverse complement strand
TATCTCCTTCCAGTTCCCTGAGCACCAGCTGTTCGAGGAGACGGTCATGAAGGATGTCATGTTCGGACCCAAGAACCTCGGGCTCTCTGATGCCAGATCCAGGGCTGTTGAGGCACTTGAAATGGTCGGTCTGGATGAGAGCTTCCTTGACAGGTCCCCATTTGCCCTGTCTGGTGGAGAGCAGAGAAGGGTGGCCATTGCCGGTGTGCTTGCAATGGATCCTGATTTGCTGATACTTGATGAACCCACCGCAGGACTTGACAGGGCGGGACACGACCTTGTCATGTCCATCCTGAGACGGCTCAACCATGAAGGAATGGCCATAGTCCTTGTTTCCCATAACATGGACGACATTCTGGAGAACTGCAGGGAGATGGTGCTTCTTGACTGCGGTTGCCTGGCTGACAAGGGGAGGCCCATTGAGGTCCTTGGGAGGCACAGGGAGATGGCGCCTGAGAGACTGGCCCTGGCCTTCTGTTTGGAGCATGCCGGCTTCAGCAATGTTGACTGCGGCATGGGTGTCGATGCCCTTGCGGCTGCAGTTGCAGCTCAGCTGATCTGAAGCATCCTCTTTCTGTTCGCGAAGTAGCAGATGGCTGTGAAAAGCATCGAGAACACCCAACCGAGCGGGTATCCCCAGTAGACGAGTCTCACATCAGAGACTATCGACATCGAGATTGCAAGATAGATCTGTCTCATGACAACCATTCCACCCAAAGTGGCTGCGGTGGCAAGCTGGCTCTTCTTGAATGCCCTGAGCACTCCGACCATTATCTGCCTGATGCTGTTCACAAAGTACAGAGGTATCATGATCCTTGTCAGGCTGACTGCGGCCTCTATGACGTCAGGGCTTCTGTTGAACATCGCCGCTATATAAGGCACACCGGGGTAGATTATGATGCCGACTGCCACGGTGATCCCTATGGAGAGGACCATGGCATCCCGTATACCCTCCTTGACCCTGTCTCTGTTGCCGGCACCAAGGTTCTGTCCGACGAAAGTTGTGATGGCAGTTCCGAAGGATGTTGTCGGGAGGGACACGAACTTGTCTATTCTCTGGCCTATTCCCACTCCCGCAACAACCGGAGTGCTGAAGCGGTTTATGTAGCGCCACACGAACAGGTTTGAGAATGATATGATCGACGACTGGATGCCTGCAGCAACACCTACATCCAGCGTCTCGGAGATGACTGCCCGACCGTTCCTGATTGTGTCCATGAGCGCCAGGCATCTGACTCCCATTCTCCTGCGGATGACATGCCAGCTGATTGCAACGGACAGCACCTGCGCAAGGACTGTTGCCCATGCCACACCGGCTATGCCCCAATCGAACACGGCGCAGAAAAGGAGATCCAGCAGTATGTTCAGGGAACAGGATACCAGAAGTATTATGAACGGGGTGTGCATGTCCCCAAGGCCTCTGAGAATTCCGGCTGAGTTGTTGTACACAACTGTGAAGACCATTCCGGAGATGTAGATCCTGAGATAGGCTAGGGCGTGTGAGTAGATGTCATCGTTGACGTTGACCACCCTGAGAAGAAGCGGAGCTATGAGGATCCCTATCACCGAGAACAGTGCCCCTAGGATCACTCCGAACGTATAGGTGTACCTTATGCTTTCGTCGAGCTTCCTCTTGTCTCCTGCTCCGAAGGCCTTTGCCACGACAACGGTGCTACCAACCGACATGCCGTTGCAGAAACCGACCAGAAGGTTCGTCAATGTGCTGCAGACGCTGACGGCAGCCAATGCGGAATCACCTGCAAAGTTCCCGAGAACCACAGAGTCTGTGCTGTGGTACAGATTCTGGAAGACCTCGCCGAGCATGATGGGAATGGCAAAGACCAGGAGGCTCTTGTATATGTTTCCCTTTGTGAAATCCACATTCTTTCTGAGTTGAAACGCCATTGCTGGTGAGTTTATTCCAGACGGGGACAATTGACAAGGGACCACAGGTATAATTAAGGTAATTCAATCTATACTTCAATCCGGGAGGTGTTTTCCATTGTTCAGATACATCCTATGGGACCTTGACAACACGTTGCTTGATCCGCGTCCGCCGGAGAGGGCCTCCATCAGGAACTGCTTCAGGGACTTCAACCTTGGGGAGTGCACAGATGCAATGCTTGACGTCTATCCTGAGATAAACCACAAGTGGTGGACCATGTGCGAGAGGGGAGAGAAGCCAAAGAGCGAGATCCTTGTCGGACGATTCACCGAGTTCCTCGGACGGTTCGGGCTTCGCACCGACATCGCTTCCGAGTTCGCCAACGACTACATGGACCGTCTGGGTGACACCATCTGCCCGATAGACGGAGCAATGGAGACGCTGGCCGCTCTCAAGGGGCGTGTCGGCCAGTACCTTGTCACCAATGGAGTCTGGGCTTCACAGAGAAAGAAGATCCAGAATTCAGGTATAGATAAAATTGTTGATGGTATATTCGTATCTGAGGACATCGGTTTTGAGAAGCCTGAAGAGCAAATTTATCAAATAGTCCTTCAGAGAATTGGATGCGATGACCGCTCTTCCGTACTGATGGTCGGTGACTCCCTGACCACTGACATCAAAGGCGCGAACAATGCAGGCATAGCCTGCTGCTGGTTAAACAGAGGCTTCAAGGAACGTCCGACCGATCTGAGGATAGACTATGAGATACATAATGTGTCTGAGGTTCCGGATATTGTGCTATCATCTAGACCATGAAGCGCATTCTACTGATTGGAACAGGCGGGACCATAGCATCAAGCCCTACCGAAGATGGACTCACACCCTCACTTTCGAGCACTGACCTTCTTGAAAGGGTGCCTGAGATCAAGGAGTTCTGCAGTCCTTCCTGCATACAGGCCTTCAACATGGACAGCACTAACATCCGCCCGGAGCACTGGCTTGCAATAGCTGGGATCATCGAGCGTAACTACGGGCTGTATGACGGCTTCGTGATCACCCATGGAACGGACACCATGGCCTACACCTCTGCAGGTCTGAGCTATCTGGTGCAGAACAGCGCCAAACCGATTGTGATAACAGGTGCACAGATATCTGCGGCACAGGGGGACTCCGATGCAAGGCGGAACCTGATAGACGCATTCATCTGCGCCTCGGACCCCAATAGCTGTGGAGTGCTCATTGTGTTCTCAGGTTCCGTCATTTTGGGTACAAGGGCACGGAAGAACTACACCAAACGCTTCGCCGCATTCGAGAGCGCGAACTATCCTGAGGTCGCAAGAGTCCAGGGTGGGCATATGTTCTGGTTCATCCCGCAGACCTGCTCCAGAGATGTCAGATTCTTCGGCAACATCAACAGCAATGTTGGTCTGCTGAGGCTTTTCCCCGGCATGACGGAGGACGTGCTCGGTTTCATGACTGACCATTATGACGGTCTTGTCATCGAGTGCTTCGGAGTGGGAGGCCTTCCCGAGTACTACGAGTTCTATTCCCACATCAAGTCATCTGTCGAGAAGGGTACACTGATCGTCATGACCACACAGGTCCCGAATGAGGGCAGTGACCTCGGCCTGTACAAGGTGGGACATAGGTTCAAGCAGGAGCCCAACATCCTTGAGGCCCATGACATGACAAGCGAGTCTGCCCTTGCAAAGCTCATGTGGATACTTGGTCAGACAAAGGACATGAACAAGGCCAAGATTTTGTTCAACACCCCTGTTTCCCATGATATGATCGTCTAGACAGGGTATTATTATGTTTGAACAGTTTCCTCATTTCGACATGTCCAGAAAGATATCCAGGATGCATCTCAGATGGCTCATCTGGATTCTCTGCTTCTTCGGCTGGAGAAGCCACCGCAACAGACTTGAGAAGATAGGCATGGATGGCATCAGGCCTCCGTACCTGCTTCTGTGCAACCACAACGCATTCATGGATTTCAAGGTGGCTACAAGAGCCACGGCCCCTCATAGGGTCAACTACGTGGTGGCCATTGACGGATACCTGCACAGGGAATGGCTCCTGCGTTTCATCGGATGCATCTGCAAGAGAAAGTTCACAAGGGACATAACCCTGATAAAGCAGCTGAAGACCGTGGTCGGAAACGGGGACATAGCAGCCATCTATCCTGAGGCCCGCTACTCCCTGTGCGGTACCACAGCCGTTCTTCCCGACTCCCTTGGCAAGGTAGCCAAATACCTTAAGGTTCCGGTCGTGACCCTGATCTGTCATGGGCACCACATCAACTCGCCCTTCTGGAACCTCCATGACAGAGGGGTGAAGGGTACAGAGGCCACGATGAAATGCCTCTTCACTGCGGAACAGCTGAAGAACTCCAGCCCGCAGGAGGTGAATGAAGCCATACGGAAGGAGTTCCAGTATGATGACTACAGGTGGCAGCTTCAGAACAATGTCCATGTCAGATACGGCAGGAGGGCAGAGGGGCTGCACAAGGTCCTCTACCAATGCCCCGCATGCGGCACGGAGTACAGGATGACTTCTCATGATAGCCTGATAGAGTGTACACAGTGTGGAAAGAGATGGAATCTCGATGAACTGGGGCGCCTTTCAGCAATTGATGGGAAAACCGAATTCTCCCATATCCCTGACTGGTATGAGTGGGAGAGGGCCAATGTCCGCAAGGAGGTTGAGGCCGGGACATACCACTTCGAGTGCGATGTTCATGTGGATACCCTTCCGAAGGACAGGTATATTCCATTGGGGAAGGGGCGCCTGGTCCATGACATGGATGGCTTCACCCTGAAGGGGAATTACGATGGCAGTGACTATGAGGTCAGATGGAAGGCCTCTGAGCTGTATTCCTGCCACATCGAGTACGAATACCTCGGCAAGTACGGGGACTGCGTTGATCTGAACACCCTTGAGGACACGTTCTACATCTATCCGGAGAACTGCGACTTCTCAGTGACCAAATTCGCTCTGGCCACAGAGGAGCTTTACAGCCATCATCTCAGGCAGTAGCCGTTGTCAACAAGCAGGGTCTGGCCATAGATGCCCTGGCTTTCGGCAAGGAAGACCACAGCCTTCGCAATCTCTTCAGGTGCCATCATCCGGTTCCTTACGGTATGGCCGTTCCAGTGCCGCTCCAGTTCGGAGCCTCTAAGTCCGCTGACGTCAATCAGACCTGGCGCAACAGCGTTTACCCTCAGGCCCGTCTCTGCCGCAAGTGATGCGGTGTATGAGGAGACTGCTCCCTTGCTGGCATCGTAGTGGGAGGTGGTTCCGAACCCCGGGTGAACCGCGTTCATTGAGGAGATGTTCACTATGGCGCCGTTGCACTTTCTCAGGGCCGGAAGAAGGGCCCTTGTGGCAAGGAACAGACCCCTTACGTTCAGATCCATCACCTCATCGAAGAGTTTGGTCCCAAGAGAATCCTGGCTGCCCTCTGTGAAGATCCCGGCATTGTTGACAAGCACATCCAGCTCACTGAAGGCCGCCAACCCTGAGGTCACCGAGTTCTCGTCCCTCAGGTCTATGGCAATCGCCCTTGGACCGTCAACCTTATCCTTGGAGGACACTGTGTAATAGACCTCGTAGCCTTTCTCCTCAAAGGCCTTTCTGATGGCTTTCCCCAGATTGGAGTTTCCGCCTGTTATCAATGCCTTCCCTTTCATATCAGCTCCTTCAATCTTGGGTCCTCCCTCATCTCCCTGACGTCAGCACCATGGGTGTACATGCTGTCGCTGTACCTCGGGCTCATTGTCGTCGTGAAGAGGGAATAGCCCTTTTGGGGCTCGGCTATCCTTGTTGCCTGATAATGGCCTTTTCTCACTATTGATGTTCTATTATCAGGACCAAGAGTTATTTCTTCAATGTTTCCTGCTTCATAGACTATCGTCTGGACAGCAACATCGCCATCTAGGAAGGTCCACACCTCATCTGCTGAAAGCATGTGGAGATGGGAGAATGAGGACTCCGTCATCAGGTAGTAGATTATTCCCGCACCGTCCCCGAACTCGGAGATGAAGCGGTAATATCCGCCCTCCTTAGGAAGCGGCTCCAGAGACAGTTCCTCAATGATCTGTTCTATTCTTTCCATATGCCTCAATTATCATCGTTGGACAGCCTTTGGTCAAACACAATTCCAGATCTGCTTCTCTGATTCCACCTTCTCTCCCGTCTCATCCGCTTTCTGGAGAAGGATCATTGTGTAGGCATCCTGAAGAGCCTCCTCCAGCGGATAGGGGCTGTCTGCCAGTCCCTTGGCATAGAGATAGGTTCCCTCCATCATGGTTGCAATGGCTGTCTCGTCCTGGGCCAGTCCGCAAAGGCCGAATCTTGGGGAGTAGAGATTCTCATCCTCGAACGTCACCTCTGTGACTTCCTCAATCTCCCTCAGATTCGGATTGTCGTAGCCGGTCTGCACCTTCCTTGTTCTCATATTGATAGGGGAGACATGGGCAATGCCTTCGGAGTCCAGATACCGCACTGTGCCGTCGACTATCTCACCGTATCTGCCGGTCAGCCTGTATGTGTTCTTCCTGATCGGTGAGCGGTACTGCTCAGAGTCAAAGTCGTACAGGCATATCTTCCCGTTTTCGAACTCGAATCTTGCCACGGTTCTCTTCTTTGGGACAATCTCCCTGTCCTTGAACGACTCGTACCTTGTGAGGGTCCGGGCCACCGGGAAGGTGTATGACCTGGCGGTGACTGAGAACTGCTCCGACTGCTTGATTCCAAGCAGGGCTCTGAACAGGCTTGCTCCGTGGTATTCATGGGCGAGCGAGCAGTCCAGTGCGTCGGGCTCTCCGATCAGGCCACTTTCTGCCAAGTCAATCAGGGCCTTGAACTCAGGGTATCTCCTGTACTGCTCACAGACAACAAGCCTGCGGCCTTCCATGTGCAGCTCCCACAGCTTCCTGAGAGTTCCCATATCCAATGCGGCAGGCGTCTCGGACAGAACACAGAAACCATACTCCATCCACTGCATGGAGACTTCCGCAATAGAGGCCTTGTTGACGGCAACGACCACAAAATCAGGGGCCATTGCTCTACATTCGTCCACTGAAGTGCTGGTGGGAATTCCATGTTCAAGGGCCATGCGCCGCGCCTTCTCCTCTGTTCTGCAGAGCATGGCACAGAGCTCGAATCTCTCGGGAAGGGCCTTCGCTATCCTGACGTAATACAAAGACCTCCAGCCGGAACCCACAATTATGAATCTCATGTCGTCCTCCCCTCCTGTGCCTTTATCTTAAATGGAACATCCTGAAAATGAAATACACAACTTATAACTTGCGCGCAGGTAGCTTACAGGTTATATTACTAAAACAATGAAAACATATGCTTTCCTAAGGAGAAACTATGCCTGAACAGTATGATACCGTGAAGGTCCCAAGCCAGGGGGAGGCCAATCCCAACAAGAGGATCCTGAAGCTTGGAAAGAAGATCACCGACATCCCTGCACACATGCTCTTCGGAGTGAAGTCCTCAGACCCTGAGTACTGGGGCCTGAAGGAGATGGTCACAGAGGAGATGCTCGACATAGCCGAGAACATGAAGCTCAGAAAATGGTATTACCATGAGGATCTTGTCAAGATCGGCTCCAAGTATGGCTACGATGAGAAGAACCTTGACAGGATTGTGGATGACATGTGCAGAATCGGCCTTGTCGAATATGACTACAGCGACCAGTACGATGACAACGGTCCGATTGCCGGTGCTGACAGGACAAAGCGGTGGAGAATCTCATACTTCGTCCCCGGAATAGCCGAGCTCTTCAACTCAACAAAGGACTTCGTGGACCAGCATCCTGTGAATGCGACATTCTTTGAGAGGATGACTTTCGTTCCGCTTGCCGGTGTCACACCGATGGTCCGCCCCGGTGGAGATGGCATAGGAATGCATGTCATACCGGTTGAGAAGGCCATCCAGATGGAGAACAAGTCACTGAAGATCGAGCACATCTCGCATTGGCTCCAGAAGTATGACGGGCATCTCTCAGCCGGAATCTGCTCGTGCAGATACTCCAGGGCCGCCTGTGGTGAAGGCTGCGCAGATGATCCGGACGACTGGTGCATCCAGGTGGGTGACATGGCTGACTACACCGTCGAGACGGGACGTGCCCATTACATAACCAAGGAGGAGGCTCTGGAGATTCTGCAGAAGGCCGAGGACAACGGCTTTGTGCACCAGGTCACCAACATAGACGGTTCGGACCACATCTTCGACATCTGCAACTGCGATGTGAAGATCTGCAATGCTCTAAGGACCTCTCTGCTGTTCAACACTCCGAATCTGTCCAGAAGCGCCTACACCGCAAAGGTGACACCTGAGAACTGTGTTGCATGTGGACGTTGCGTCGAGTCCTGTCCTGCAGGTGCGGTCAAGCTTGGACAGAAGCTGTGCCGGAAGGACGGTTCTCAGGTCGAGTATCCGAAGGCTGTGCTTCCTGACCGGATCCGCTGGGGCAAGTACGCCTGGAATGAGAACTACCGTGACACCGCAAGGCTTCACAACTCCTATTCCACTGGCTCATCACCATGCAAGGCAGCCTGTCCCGCCCATGTTCCGGTCCAGGGTTATCTGAAGATGGCCCATGAGGGACGCTATACGGAGGCCCTTGCCCTGATCAAGCGAGAGAACCCGTTCCCGGCAGTCTGCGGAAGGGTTTGCAACAAGCGTTGCGAAGAGGCCTGCACAAGAGGCGACATAGACCAGGCGGTGTCTATAGATGCAGTCAAGAAGTTCCTTGCCGACCTTGAGATCAAGGCGGAGAACCGCTACGTTCCCAAGAAGGTCGTCCCATCGGTCCACGGGCACTTTGACGAGAAGATCGCCATCATAGGAGCCGGTCCTGCCGGACTCTCAGCCGCATACTACCTTGCGATCACAGGCTATTCACCTGTCGTGTTCGAGAAGAATGCAAGACCAGGTGGAATGATGACCTATGGGATTCCCACATACAAGCTTGAGAAGGATGTCATTGATGCTGAGATCGATGTCCTGAAGCAGCTTGGTGTTGAGATAAAATGCGGAATTGAGGTGGGTAAGGACATCACAATCGCTCAGCTGAAGGAGCAGGGGTTCAAGGCCTTCTACATTGCCATAGGCTGTCAGGGCGGCAGGAGACCAGACGTTGCCAATGACACGGCAGCCGGGACTGACATCGCGGTCAGCTACCTCAGGAACTCATTCGAGCATCAGGATGAGCGCTACACCGGGAACGTCGTTGTCGTCGGAGGTGGAAACGTTGCGGTTGACTGTGCCATGACCGCCAACAGACGTGGTGCCTCGGAAGTCTCGATGTATTGCCTTGAGGACAGGGCGACCATGCCGGCAAGCAAGTCAGAGATAAAGGAGACTCTTGAGGACGGAATCTCAATCGAGAATTCCTGGGGACCGAAGGAGGTCCTTGTTGATGCTGACGGGAAGGTCCGCGGAATTGTGTTCAAGCGCTGCACCAGGACAATCGATCCCGAGACCGGAAGGTTCTCTCCTCTGTATGATGAGTCAGAGACCATCACAATCAACTGCGACCAGATAATCTTCGCAATCGGTCAGGCCATAGAGTGGGGCAGACTCCTTGAAGGTACAGGTGTGAAGTTCTGGCACGGCAACTATCCCGTGGCGGACAAGTTCACCTACCAGACGGATGATCCTGACATTTTCGTGGGTGGAGATGTCTTCACAGGTCCAAGGTTCGTCATCGATGCCATAGCCCAGGGCCATGAGGCTGCGGAGTCACTGCATCGCCATGTGAGACCGAATGCACATATGACGATAGGCCGTGACAGAAGGGACTTCAGACCTTTGGACAAGGATGATCTCACATATCCGTCCTACGATGAGGCCGGTCGTCAGGAGGCTGGAGTCGATGAGAGTCTGGCCCACACGTTCAGGGATGCCCACAAGACACTGACCGAGGAGCAGGTGAAGATCGAAACCGGACGCTGCCTTGGCTGCGGTGCCTCTGTCGTTGACCAGAACAAGTGCATAGGTTGCGGAATCTGCACCACAAGGTGCGAGTTCGATGCCATACATCTGCTCCGTGACCATCCTGAGATGTCCGACATGCGTCGTGCAGAGGACAAGGTCACAGGTCTTGCATCATACGCCATCAAGAGGGCCTTCAGGATAATCGGACACTCCGGCTCTGAGGAGGCCAAGATGATGAGGGCAAAGAGAAAGGCCTACAAGCAGAAGGTCAAACAGCTTGGAGACACACGCAAATTCACAGGAAATGCGTACACTGAAGAGTGATATCAGTTCAATTCCCAAACCTTTCAGAGGCCTGCAGTTGTGCAGGCCTCATTTTTTGGGCAGATTCAGACGAATCCATGGTATCATGTTCCAAGGACGGAGGGAGAATATGGAAAACAGCGACTATGAGGCCAAACACAACATTCTTGTCAGAGAGCTTGCACCCGAGTGTACCCTTTTCCTGAAAAGAGACGGATCCTTTCCTTTGAGCGCACCATGCAGAGTGGCATTGTTCGGAAACGGTGCAAGAGACACTCTGAGAGGAGGAACCGGCTCCGGAGATGTCAATTCAAGAAACTCAGTAAGCATTGAGGAAGGCCTTGCTGAAGGTGGTTTTGAGGTCACATCCAAGAAGTGGCTTGACGCCTATTCCGAGTTGAAAGCCGAGAGGAGGAAGGCCTGGCTGAAGGAGCTCCGAAGGGGTGTCAAAGGAATAAGGGGAATAGCTGTGCTTATGGGCGCAATCATGCCTGAGCCTGACTACGACCTTCCAATCGACTACGACGGCGATGCCGCAATATATGTTCTCTCCAGGATCTCAGGAGAGGGGTCTGACAGAAAGCCTGTGCGGGGTGACATCAAGCTCACGGAGACAGAGGTCCGGGACATCCTTGCCCTCAACTCCAGATTCGACAGGTTCCTTCTTGTTCTGAACGTCGGCGGTCCTGTTGACCTTTCTGAGATTATGGAGGTCCGCAACATACTTCTTCTGTCTCAGGTCGGTGCATTGGCCGGTAACATACTTTCAGACATCATCCTAGGAATCTCCTGTCCGAGCGGAAAGCTCACCACAACATGGTCCTCCGTGGATGATTACCAGAACATAGGAGATTTCGGTGACAAGGACGAGACCCATTACAAAGAGGGGATCTATGTAGGCTACAGATACTTCGACTCCATAGGCAGGAAACCCCTGTTCCCGTTCGGATTCGGTCTCTCCTACACCAGATTCGGGATTGAATGCAAGGGCTTCTCCGTTGACGGAACAGTGGTCAACGTGACTGCCAAGGTGGAGAACCTTGGTTCCTTCAAAGGAAAGGAGGTCGTGCAGCTCTATGTCTCGATCCCATCCGGCAGACTTGACCAACCGTATCAGATTCTCGCGGCCTTCACCAAGACCAGGTCTCTGGACAAGGGCGAGTGCACAGATGTGAACGTCTCATTCGATTTGGCTGACATTGCCTCTTATAATAGCTCAAAAGAATCCTATATTCTTGAAAAAGGTGACTATGTTCTGAGATTGGGCAATTCAAGCCAGAGCAATTCTGTCATAGGCATTGTTTCCATCAGTGGGGATGCCACGGTCAGAAAGGCAAGGAACGTACTTGGAGATTCAGGCTTCGAGGATTGGAGACCGGCATCCGTCCCTGCCGTCGAGATACTGGACGGGACACCTGTGATCGATGTTGATGCCAGTGTCTTTGAGACTGTGGTGACCAGATATGACAGGGAGTATGAGATCGATCCTTTCATCCATGGGCTCTCTGATGAGGAGCTCTGCCATATCAACATAGGGCGCTACAGCAAGGGGCCTCTGAGTGTGATAGGAAACGCAAGCAGGAAGGTGGCAGGAGCCGCGGGCGACTTCACTGACGTTCTTGTCCCAAAGGGTTTCCCTCAGATCACCATGGCCGACGGTCCTGCAGGACTCAGGTTGAACAGGAAGTACTTCATAGACAAGGATGGCTCTGCTGTCGGGATAGGGAACGATGCTATCCAGATACTTGCTGACTTCATCCCCGGCTTCCTGATCAAGCTGATCTCCCTGATGGGCAAGAAGCCCAAGAGGAACCAGCCGGTGCATGAACAGTACTGCACCATGATTCCAATCGGTACGGCAGTGGCACAGAGCTTTGATGTCGAGCTTGCAAGAAAGCTCGGTGACATGATCGGAAGCGAGATGGACCGTTTCAGGGTAGATATCTGGCTTGCCCCTGCGCTGAACATCCACAGGGACATCAGATGCGGCAGGAACTTCGAGTACTACTCCGAGGATCCGTTGCTCTCCGGAAAGATCGCTGCCGCGATCACGGCAGGCGTCCAGTCCCATCCTGGCCGCTCCGTGACTGTCAAACATTACGCGGCGAACAACCAGGAGACCAACAGGTACGGAAGCAATTCGAACGTGTCCGAGAGGGCGATGAGGGACATCTACCTGAAGGGCTTCGGCATTGTGGTCAGGGAATCCGATCCGAAGTATGTCATGACATCGTACAACCTGCTCAACGGTGTCCACACCGCTGAGCACCGTGGTCTGATCGAGAATGTGCGTAGGGATGAATACGGGTTCGACGGGGTGGTCATGACAGACTGGATAGTCGGCGGAATGCAGGGGATGGGCAAGTATGGAGGTCCTGTATCCACGAACATCGCAAAGGCCGGTGGGGATGTCATGATGCCGGGAAGCGAGAATGACTACAAGACCCTGCTTGAAGGTCTGAGAAACGGTTCTGTCTCCCGCAAGCAGCTGGAGATCAATGCCACAAGGATGTACCGTCTTGCCCGTATGCTTGCAGAGGCTCAGAGATCGTTAGACTAACTTGTTGTTTACATCTCTTTGAGTTAACGTATATACTATAACTACAACAAAATTGGGTTTGACTCAGTTGATTTCGTCATTGTGCAGTATGGAGGGGGATTGCATGAACGAACTTGAAATTGTGAAGTATAGCAGCATCGATGGTATGTCAATTTTCTTCAATGCACTGGAGTATCGGTGTGCACACATCCATTCGGAGTGGGAGATACTCTGGGTGACTGACGGAAGGATGACGATCTCCTTCGGGGATTCCAGCCTTGATGCGGAAGAGGGTGACATAGTCATTGTTCCACCTATGCTGATCCATCAGATGAAGACTGACGGCAAGCCATGCACCTT
>JAFVFA010000127.1 GCA_017475725.1 Spirochaetales bacterium | reverse complement strand
CACTCGGAGAACTCGCCTGATGCCAGATGCAGGAAGGCCAGGTTGGAGAGGTAGATGACATCGTCCTCGTCAAGGTCAACGGCTATCTGGAGGTAGCTCTTGGCAAGCTCCACGTCTCCGCTCTCTCTGGCGCAGATTGAGAGCTCGTTGTAGACCTCGGCGTTCTTGCCGTCGATCCTGAGGCTCTCCAGAAGGTCTATCTGGGCTCCTGCATAATCCTCAAGGACCCTCTTTGCCCAGCCTCTGAGGAAGTAGGCCTCCCAGCTTCTGTCTCCGCCTGCTATGAACTTGTTCATAACATCCAGGGCATCGTCCGCACAGCCCATCATCATCTTGTCATAGGCGTACATGATCTGGTCCTTGGAGTTGAGCATCTTGTCTATGGAGTCAAGCGTCTTCTCCGCCTGTTTCCTCTTCTTTGTGTCCTTCTCGAGCTCTGTGTACCTCTTCAGGTTGTCACGGGCGTTCTCCACATCGCCGTGCCTCATGTGGAAGGCTGAGATCTCGCTGTATGTGGCGGCGTACTTCTCGTGCTTCTCCTTGCACTCGTTGAGGATGGCTATGATCTTGTCGTCGTACATGTCGGCCTTGACGTCATCCTTGTCCTTGTGCAGCTGCACAGTCATCTGCGCATAGAGGACGGCGAGGTTTATGTAACTCTCAGGTGCGTCGGAGAGATGGTTCACGCAGAGCATCAGCTCCTCCGCGAACTCGTAGTCCTTCTTGTTGCTCTGTGCTATGGCAGCCAGGTTGAGCTCCTTTATGACATCGGGCTGGAGCTCCAGGAGAAGCTTCTTGTAGTATTCGAAGTTCTCGTTCTCCGGAAGCCATGCCACGACCTTCACAAGGCCTGCGACGATGCTGTTGAAGTCGATGTCATCCACGACGCTTCCCTCTGGGAACTGTACGGGGAGGGGGATCTTGCTGCTTATTGTCACATCACCGAAGACCCTTTCCTCGGGCAGGGTGATGAAACGTATGTCTTTGAGTTCTTTTTGCATAAGCCGAATATAACAAAATAGTCGGAAAATAGAAAGTGAAGAATTGGCCAAAGAAAAAGAGCTGCGGTTACTAGGACTGGAATCTCTTGAACCGAGGTTCAAGGGGGACCCCCAGTTAAGTTGCCGATTCTGTTCCTTGAAACCCTAGGGTAGGAGCAATGCACAGCTTCTATGCCGGGATCCTTATAGTAAGTTTGAGCAAGAGAATTACGTCTCTTCGCCGCAACTACAGTTATCCTATCATAAGCAAAAGGGCATTGGAAGAGCCTAAAGGCTTTTTTTAACTAAAAGCAACCCTGATGGCTATCTCTGCGTATTTCTCGTAGGCGCTCCTGCCCATGCTCTTAAGAGTGCCCACATCCCAGATGTCCCTGTCAAGTCTGTCCGCCCCGAACATCATCTGGAAGCACTGGACTCCACGGTACTGCGCCACGGCCATGTTGGCTGCACACTCCATGTCAACGCAGAGGCAGTTCTGCTCCTTCATCATCTTCACCGCTGATGGGGTCTCCCTGTAGAAGGCGTCCGTTGACCAGACCCGACCGCAGATGTGCGGAACCTCCAGGTCTGTGAAAATCTCGTCCAGTCTCTTTGCAGAGACCACATCTATCCATGGTTTGTCATGTGGTGCATAGTGCCAGCTTGTGCCTTCGTCCCTATATGCCTGGGTTGGGACCACCAGACCTTCCCGTGCCTTCTGATCAAGAGAACCGGCATAGCCTATGCAGACGAAGCGCATGACTCCACGGATTATGTACTCCTCCATGAAACCCGCTGCCACAGGTGCCCCTATGGGCAGAAGGACAACCCCGAGTCGCTCCTTCCTTATCTTGGTCTCGTATACGGGGCAGGCCAGACCGCACCTGAAGGTACCTACCTTGTTGAGTCCGTACTTGCCGTCAATGGCCTCAAGTATCTGCCTTTGCCAGGTCATGACCATTGAGAACGGGTATTCGGTCTTGTCCTTTATCAGGTTGCTGGGCTTGAGCAGCCCCTCCTCGTTGAAGAATGGAAGCATGGTCGACTCCTTCTGCTGTCGATTGCAGTTTAGCCTGTAGATCAAAGGCATTCAAGGCCAATCGGATTTGTCAGAGGAAGTATCCTTCGGCTATGAGGCTTTCCAGCACTCTGGTTTCCCTCTGGATGGACAGCTCGACGAATTCATTCACATCGGCTGAGCGGGACACCCGGATCGCGACATCCGGATCGACGAACTCGAGTGTGTACCGGTCCTTTGCCTCTGACTCCGTCAGATGCTGATCCTGCACGGAATCCTCTGCCTCACAGAGATAGTAGTAGTTGTCCTGGTTGAAGGCAAGACCGTTCTTGTCCATCTGGGAACGATGCACAATCCCATACGGTTTGATGGTCTCAGGCTTGACAACAAGGCCGGATTCTTCAAGTACTTCACGAATCAAGGTCTCTTTTTGCGTTTCAGTGCCTTCGGAGCCTCCTCCCGGGAATTTGTAGTATCCTCTGCTTAGCAGGTGTACCATGGCTATCCGGTGGTCTCTGATTATTATCCCTCTGACGGAATGGCGGTTGCGGATCTGAGCCT
>JAFVFA010000126.1 GCA_017475725.1 Spirochaetales bacterium | reverse complement strand
GGATGTTGCCCAGCCTGCCATTGCACCTGGCTATTGGACGGTAGATGGATACAGACCACTTGACGCCCAGGATGAGTCCAAGTTCAAGAACTGGGGTGACCAGAATGCAGATTGCTGGTCATATTCCTTCGGAACGCTCAGCAGCGGTGCGAATGGGTACAATGGAATCTATCCTTCAGCACGAGGAGCACGCATGCTCTATACTCCGATTGGAGATTCATTCGGAGCAATGGATGTGTCGATCAATTGTGCACCATGCAAGGATGCAGGGCAGGGATTCGGTTCCACATACCAGTACCTTGATGTGATGATCAACTATGACACCACTACGCTGACAGGCTACGGACTGAGGATTGTCAGAAGCAGCGGAGACTCCTGTGACTTCGTTCTCATGGAGTACAAGAACGGCGAGAGCAAGGAGATCTCGGAGCGTCAGACATCATCCGCATTCATAACCGAGTGCAGCATTCATGTCTGGACAGAGGACGGTAAGCTGAATGCAACAGTTCAGACCAACAATGCCCAGGCTGCTGTGACTGCAGAGGCAAAGAGCAACTACGTGAAGGATGTCAATCTCTCCGCTTCAATCGAACCAAGCGCTGCAGGTGGATTCGGCCTCCAGCACACCGGTACTCTGGGTGCGAACACAGTTGCACTCTACGGACTCAGAATTGAGTGGAAGTAATTGTTGAATTAATCAATTAATGTTTTGGGCTGCTCTGACTTTGGAGCAGCCCAACTTTTTGCATTATAAGAGATTATCAGTAAAGTTAATGTGACTGGATTATATGACTGTCATACTTAACAGATATCATAAAGATGATAATATTATATTAAAATGATATTATTTCAATTAAATAGTCATACAGCTTTACTACCTTAACGCCTCTTTCTGAGCAGCATAAGGAACACAGGTGCGCCGAGGATTGATGTGACTATACCTATCGGAAGCTGTGATGGGGCCACTATGTATCTGCACAGGATGTCCGAGAAAAGGAGGATTGTGGAACCCATCATCATGGATAGTGGAAGAAGTCTTCTGTGTTTCGGTCCGACAAGGATCCTCATGAAATGTGGGCTCATCAGACCAACGAAACCGATTATTCCGCAGAAGCATACTATGGTGGCCGTCACGATGGATGCAACGGTAAGGAGAACAATTCTTGTGACCCTTATGTTGAGCCCACTTGAGATGGCGGTGCTGTCATCCATCAGAAGAAGGTCCATTGCATTGCAGTTCCTGGCTGTGATCAATGCTGCAACCGTTGTGATAGCAGCCATTATCGCAAGTCTGCCCCAGCTTGAGTTACCGAGGCTTCCAAGGGTCCAGAAAAGGATGTTTTCAGCCTGGCGGTTGGACATGTAGATGGTAAGTGTTGTGGCTGCACTAAGAAAGAAGTTAAGTGCAATGCCGGAAAGGAGTAAAGAACTGGTGTTCTTTCTGGATATACCGAAGAGCAGGGCAGTTGTCAGCATCGATCCCATGAAAGCGACCACAGGAAGTGAGACATCGGCATAGGAGATTCCTACAACAAAGCCGAGGCCTACAGAGAATGAGGCCCCGGAGGAGACGCCAAGCACGTAGGAGTCCGCCATCGGGTTCCGGAAGACGCTCTGGAAGATCAGACCGCAGAGAGCAAGGCCCGCACCGGCAACCACAGCGCTGAGGACCCTTGGGATCCTCAGGTTCCTGATTATGTATGCCGTGTTGGCCTTTATGCGGGAAGGGGAGAACATGGCCTGGATGATGTCAGTGACGGTTATCCTGACGGAGCCGAGGCAAATGCCAAGGACCATCAGAACAACGATGAGGACTCCCAGAACAAGGGCAACAAGACCAGGCCTTCTTCTCATAAGCGTTCCTCAGAACAGTTCGGGATAGAGGATCTTTGCTATTTCCTCCACACAATCCACGGTTCTGACACCCTGGCGCTCGGCTGCATCCCCGTTGATTGTGAAGACATTGCCTGTCTTGGAAGCGGTGAGTTCGCTGTAGGGGGCAAGTCCGATGAAGTGCTCAATGTCGCTCGGATCAGAGTAGGAGTAGGCTCCCAGAAGGATGACATCCGGATCCTGTGCAAGCAGAAGCTCCTTGGTGATTGACCAGAAAGAGCCTTCGACAGCAGCATTGATTCCACCTGCAACTTCAATCACATCATTGAGATAGGTCTCTCCGGTGGCTGCATAGTCACCCCATTCGCCATAGCCTATCATGTAGACGCAGCTCTTCCTCTGATCCTCAGGGATGGTGCTGACCTTCTGCTGAACAGCTGCGACTCTGTCCTTCATCGACCTTATGATCTCAGCACCCTTGTCCTCCTTCCCGATGCATGCGGCAACCTTCTCGATCAGGGCGTATGTGCCATCGAGGGACTCCTCCTCATAGAACTGGTAGGCCTCGATGCCGGCGGCCTTGAGACTGTCGATGAAGCCTGGGTCCACAATGGAGGATGCGATTGCGATGTCCGCATCAAGGGAGAGGATCGCCTCAAGGTTCGGTTCCCAGAGAGATCCGATGCTTGTAAGGGAGAGAACCTCCTCAGGGTAGTTGCAGTAGTCTGTCCTGCCCACAAGCTGGTCACCGCTGCCAAGGGCATAGATAATCTCGGTGACATTTGGTGCGAGAGAGACGATCCTGAGATCGTCCCCGTTTGAAGATACCTCGGCAACTGACTGTGCAGACAAAGAGACTGCAAGCAGTGCGACAAAGAGGATTGCAAGGGCCTTTTTCATGGTACCCCTCCAAAATGATGATGTAGGGGTTTTGTACTGCACCCCAAGTCCATACTCCGTGGACTAGCCTCAATGGCCAACAGGATACGGATTTTTGGTCTTTAAGAGCAAAATATCCGTCTTCCAGAAAGTCTCCTGGCTCGAAGGACTTCGGACACGTCTTCCCGGATAAAGCCCAATGCATTGCTGGACGATGCATTGCACTTGTCTCCAGTGACTTTCGGCGGCAGGCCTTTTGGGCTTTGCCGCAGGTGTCCGCACACCTTCCTACAGTGGCGGGACCGCACCGGCTTCTGACCGGTTTCCTCTGAGCACTGCCTATGGCAGCACCTTGTCTGGAAGCCATTGAAATCTTAGAATCCGTCTGCCTTGATGTCAAGGCACATCTTACGCTATCATTCTGCTATGCAGACAATTGATATTTTCACCGATGGCGGTTGCTCCGGCAATCCTGGACCCTGCGGTTGGGCATATGTGGCTCTTTCAGAGGGCAAGATGATCTCCTATTCAAGCGGAGGGGAAGCCCAGACCACGAACAACAGGATGGAGCTTACGGCGGTCATCCATGCAATAGAGGATGCATCTCTTCTTGGCGCCGAATCCCTTTCAATCTCAACAGACAGCCAGTACGTCAAGAACGGGATCACCACATGGATCCACAACTGGAAGAGAAACGGCTGGAGAACGGCCTCCAAGGATCCAGTGAAGAACAAGGAGCTCTGGGAGGAGCTGGACAATCTCAATTCCACAAACAGGATAAGATGGAACTGGGTCAAGGGTCATGCAGGAATAAAGTACAACGAGATGTGTGACTCCCTTGTTCGCAAGGAGATGGAGAAATTCACCAGATGAGCGAGCACAAGACGTCTCTCTGGACACTGTTCCTCACTTTCGCAAAGGTCGGTGCAATGACGTTCGGTGGCGGCTACGCCATGCTTCCCATCCTTGAGAGGGAGGTCGTCACAAAGCATGGATGGGCAACCCAGGAGCAGATGCTCGACTACTATGCTATAGGGCAGTGCACACCGGGAATCATTGCAGTGAATGTATCCACATTCGTCGGTTACACGGAGCGGGGCCTATTGGGTGCTGTATGTGCAACCCTTGGAATCGTATTCCCATCCGTTGTGATAATAACCCTTCTGGCTTCGGTTCTTAAGATGCTCCAGGACAATGTCTACGTCCAGAAGGCCTTTGCAGGCATAAGGATCGCGGTCTGTGCACTGATGATCTCCGCAGTCATCAAGCTTACGAGGAAAGCGGTCTCCAACATCACCACCGGAGTGATTGCCGTTGCATCGCTTCTTCTTCAGTTTCTGCTGGGAGTATCCCCGATAATCATCGTCATCAGTGCCGCACTGTTCGGCATTGCCATGTATTTCGCAACCAGGAACAAAGAGCGGAAGGAGGGCAGGCAATGATCTATCTCCAGCTCTTCTGGGAGTTCTTCAAGACCGGTCTGTTCGCGATTGGCGGCGGAATGGCCACAGTGCCGTTCCTTTTCGACATATCCGCAAGGACAGGCTGGTTCACCACATCCGAACTTGCGAACATGATTGCAGTCTCCGAGTCAACTCCAGGTCCCATAGGGATTAACATGGCAACCTACGTCGGTTTCGAGACTGCAGGCCTTCTTGGTGGACTGATCGCAACGCTCGGACTCATGGCGCCTTCTGTGATAATCAG
>JAFVFA010000125.1 GCA_017475725.1 Spirochaetales bacterium | reverse complement strand
AGCCGGGGTTCCATAGAGCAACCCGTCCCTGCGGACAACCGGGATTCCGCCACCGCCAACGGTTATGACAACGTTGCCTGCGGCAATCAGGCGCTCGACGGTCCTCTTCTCTATGACATCTATCGGCTTAGGGCTTGGAACCACACGTCTGTAGCCGCGGCCGGCGTCCTCGACCATCTTGTAGCCCTTCTCCCTCTGGATCTTCATGGCCACATCCTTGTCGTAGAAGCCTCCGACCGGCTTTGTGGGGTTCTGGAATGCAGGATCGTTCTCATCGACAAGCACCTGGGTCACAACTGTGGAGACCTCCTTGTCGATGCCCCTTGAGGCAAGCTCATTGCCAATTGCGTTCTGCAGATGGTAGCCTATGTAGCCCTGGCTCATGGCTCCGCACTCCGGGAAAGGCATGTCAGCCTTGATGGCTCCGGTATGCGCCGCTGTGGCTAGACCCAGATTTATCATTCCGACCTGAGGCCCGTTTCCATGGGCAATGACCACCTGGTTCCCATCCTGTATGAGATCTACGATGGGCTTTGCAGTCTCCCTGACAAGCTCAAGCTGCTCGTAAGGGGTCTTCCCCAATGCATTTCCACCTAAGGCGATGACTATCTTCTTCATTGAACACTTCCCTGCATGAATGATAATGGCACCCTGAAGGGTACCAACAGACTAAGTATAGAGCCTTATGCAACAAAACGCAACAAATTAATGGGCCTATAAGTGAATATTTTTTATAAAAAAAACACTCCCTTTCGGGAGTGCCCATGTGAGTTAAAGCATGAATCAATATGCCTTTGAGTTGCGCATCTTCTTCACCTTCAGCATCTGCTTGCGAGCAAGTGCCTTGTTCTTGCGATGCTGGATTGCAGACGGCTTCTCGAAGTACTCGCGCATCTTGAATTCGCGGATGACGCCTTCCTTCTCGACCATTCTCTTGAAACGCTTGATAGCTTTCTCAAGTGGTTCGGTCTCATCGACTTTCACGTATGCCATATATAACTCACCCCCTTCGCCCATCGGCTCAAGAATCGATTTAAAATATCATCCCTTCAGTTCTTTGTCCACACCTTTGGGCATAATTAATTGCATCTATTCAAGAAATACACCTTCCTTGGCAAGCTCGCGCGCAATCCCGTTCATCGAGACGCAGTTCACATCGACCACATGGGACAGGCGGCACGCAAGCGTGTAGAGGCTTGTGTTGAAGTAGTCGGGAATGTCCTCCTCCGACTCAGGGGCATCGCCCAGGGCATCGACCAAAGCGCCACCAAGGAATACGATTATCTCGTGGTCTCTCATGGAGATATAGCCCACTCTGCGAAGGTTCTCGTCAAAGTCAAGAAGCCTGTCAAGCTCAACATTGTGCGTCCAGTCCACAAGGAGGCCGTCCCTGAAGGTGAAATCCGCCATGAAGGTCTTGCCGAACACAGTCACGCAGGCCCTGAATGTGCCTGACGCAGAGCTTCTGTCCACAAGGAAGGACAGCTTGTCGAAGTCGATCCCGCTCAGGAACTCGCGCCCGGAAGACAGGACCTGGGTCCCGCCCACGAACAGGCTGTCCTGCGGGATCCTGACGGAGAAGTCAGTGCCCTCTCCCAGGAAGATCATCTCCGATATCCCCGAGTTCTCGAAGCTCTCCTTGCGGTATCTGGCGGAAAGGCTCTGGGTCTGGATTCCCAGCTCTATGCGCTGCTCTATGGCCTTCCATGACCCCAGGTCATTATCGTCGAAGACCTTGGCCACACACCAAGGCACAGCTATTCTGCGGTTCAGTACTATTGGCTCTGCGAGATGCCCCAGCCTCTGCACCGTGATCAGGTCGTTCGGGTCAACGACCATGTCCAGGACATGCCCCTCAACAGCCTCCTGAAGGGATTCATGGGAGAGCCTAAGCATGGCATAGCCGGTGGGCATGTGGGCTGGAGGCGCAGGATCGAAGTCCAGAACCTGCACAGGTTTCCCTCCGTTCAGGACGACTATCTTGACAGTGACGTCCGTGACAGGAAGGGCTGTGTTAGCAATGAGCTTGGCGAACTCGAAGTCCACCTCCTCTGTGTTTATGGACAGTGCATCCCCCAGTCTAAGGGAGAGCATGTCATTGACGATTGCATTGGCGTAATCTATATATCTCTTTTCCATACAACGAATCAACCATTAAGAAGACAGGCTATCCTGGCACCTTCCAGCGTATGCTTCACATCTGCTCTGTTGACATAGATGTGACCATCCAGGTACTTGGAGAAGCCTCCGGTGGCAATGACTATGACCTTGTGGCCTACCTCTGCCTCTATCTTGTCCACAATCTCCTTCAGCTGGCCTATGAAGCCGTAGACCACACCGGCACGGATGGACGAAACCGTGTCCCTACCCATCACGGTTGTCGGGATGTCGAGCCAGACCTCGGGAAGCTGCGCGGTGTTCTGGAACAGAGCCTTGACGGATGTCATCATGCCCGGTCCGATCGTGACGCCAAGCACATCCCCAGTCGGTGAGACCGTCTCAGTCGTGAAGGCGGTACCGAAGTCCGCGACGGTGACATACTCGTTTGGATACAGCTTGTGTGCGGCAATCAGGTTGCACAGGATGTCGGCACCTATCTCATCAGGGATCGACTCCCTGTTAAGACCTGTCTCTATGTCCTTTCCGACCACAACTGGAGGAACCCCGCCCGCGTTCTTGACAGCCTCCACCACGGAACCAGTCAGGTTCGGGACAACGCTGCTGACCACAGCCTTGGACCAGCTTCCGATTGAGCCAAGCACGGAGCAGACCTCCGAAACGGCGCTCTTGCTCCTGGTCTTGACCCTAAGGGCCTCTCCCCAACTCTGTCCGTCATGCAGAGACATGACTATGTTGGTGTTGCCTATGTCCACAGCAAGTATGCTACAGGCCATCAGAACCTCCGACCCGTCAAAGGGCAACTGCGTTCTTCGAACCGTACATCTCCATTCTCAGAGCCTTGATAGCAGGATCTGCCATGTAGTCATCGAACTTCATGTAGCGGT
>JAFVFA010000124.1 GCA_017475725.1 Spirochaetales bacterium | reverse complement strand
TGTGTGAGATCCCCGCTCGACTCCTTGAGGCCGATCACATTGGGGACGTTGTGTGCAAGGTAGTCTGCGGTCTCCTGTGGAATTGTGTATCCACAGCGGCCAGGATTGTTGTAGAGGAGGACCGGTGTATCCGGGATGCTTCTGGCGATGGTCTCGAAATGGGCTCTGAGTTCCGGCTCGCTCGGCTTGATGAACATTGGCTGCAGGATGGAGACCGCATCCACACCGGCCTTCACAGCACCCTTTGCAAGGCAGACGCACTTTGAGGTCCTGATCGCCCCGATTCCGAAGAATACAGGGATGCGATGGTTCACATGCTTGACGACCTTCTCGGCCACCTCCAGCATCTCCTCCGCCTCGAAGACGTAGAACTCGCTGTTCGAACCGAAGAGAAGGACACCGGAGATGCCCCTGTCTGCCATCCAGTCGATCTGCTCGTTGAGCTTGTCGATGTCTATGCTCTCATCCGGTCTGACCGGAGTAACGATTGGTGGAATGATACCTTTGACAAAATCTCTTTTCATTTTCAGTCCGCTCCTGAAAGGGCAATCGGTTAACCCGATGCATCTGTTTTTCATCATAGAGACGGAGAATCGGGATGTCAATCAAACTTGCCCAACGAAAGGTGGCTCTTGAGGGTGCAGACAGGCAAAAAAGCCCAATTGCACTCTCAAGCCTGCAGAAACCATCAGATCGGAATTGAGAACACTTCCTTGCATGCCAAGACTGTATCATAGCCAGCAGGGGTCTTGGTGACGTTGCTCAGAGTTGGAGTGACAGAAAATTTGATGTCAGCATCTGGATCGCTGTATGTCATCTCCCTTGTGAACCCGTAGGTCTTGTCGACAAGGAACTTTATCGTCATCTCATTTCCATAGAAAGCGAATGTGCCGCTGTACGCATCGCAGCCCTTCTCATCGGCACCCTTTGTCAGGACACCTTCGTAGAATTGGGCTATGTACAGAAGTGAACTTGCGGAGCCGAAGAGCTTTGTTCTGAGATCTACGCTTCCAAGGTCAATCAGATATCCCTCATTGAAGAGATAGTCCTTTCCATTGTAGTACTTGCAATAGACGTAGTCTGAGGTTGTTATCTCCTCATCTTTGCATGCAACCCAGTAGACATCGTTGAGACCACCTACATCCAGATAGGTCTTATCGCCGTTGATGTCAAACTCCGCCTCAATCCTGAAACCGGTGTAATCTATGCCTCTTGCACCGGATTGGCCTTGCTCAATGAGAGCAGCCTGCCCATCCTCTGCTTTCATCATGGCAGAACCTTCGCCGCCACCACCAGCACCCTCTGGTTCATCCTTACAGGCAACCAATACCAGTGCCATCAGCACAATCAGCAAAAAGACAAATGCTTTCTTCATTTTAACCCCTCCCTTTGTAAGGTTTTTCCCAAAAGTAAGTGTATATATATGTATGAATTTTACGCAACAAAAAAATGCTCGTTTACACGATTATAGCCGGAGGCGCTGTGACCAAAGGCTTGCTTATATGCTACTATAGGCCATGCTCTGCCTTACACTTGATGCACGGACAATTGAAGAGGACAAGTCTCTATATGAAAGAAACAAGGACTATGTGTCCATTGTGGAACTGCGTGCGGACATGCTCGATCCGTCGGAATACAGGAAGGCAAAGACCTTTCCGGTGGAGGTCGACATCCCGGTGATCCTTACAATCAGAAAACCCTGCGACGGCGGACGCTACACCGGCACGGAGGATGAGAGGAAGGCCCTCATGGCTGACCTTGCGCAGGGTCTGTTCTTCTATGTTGACATGGAGATGGATCTGGACTTTCCGGAGCTTGAGCGGCAGTTGACATCGCGAGGGGTCAACATCATAAGGTCACTCCATGACTTCAACGGCATCCCCAAGAATCTGCCGGATCTTGCAAGGTCCATAGCTGCAAAGGGACAGATTCCCAAACTTGCGGTCACAGTCAGAACCGAAGAGGACCTTGAAGAGGTCTTCCACCTTGGAGAGGAGCTGAAGGATGTTCCCAGGAAGATAATCGTTGGAATGGGAGCCTATGGCATCCGGACCCGCGTGGGATACAGAAGACTGGGAAGCATGCTAACCTTCTGCAGCGAGAGCGACCCCAACGGAATAGGGCTTCCCTCACCCAAGGAGCTCAGCGAACTTGTCGGTTGAATTGTCATTTTTAAAAGGTTTATTAGCGGTATTTTTGTCATTTTTAAAAGGTAAAATTATACTGGTTTTGTCATTTTCAGGAGGATAGCTTGTCCGCAATGTCGTAGATCAGCCTCTCTGACTTGTCCCAGCCAAGGCATGGGTCTGTGATGGACTTGCCGTAACAGCCCTCGCCAACCTTCTGTGCACCATCCTCGATATAGCTCTCGACCATGAAGCCTTTGACCAGTTTCCTCACCCTTTCGCTGTGCGCCATCGAAACCAGGACATCGTTTATTATCCTAGGCTGCTGGAACGGGTTCTTGTTGGAGTTGCAGTGGTTGGTGTCGATGATGACAGCCGGGTTCATCAGGGTCTTGACATCGTAGAAGTCACAGAGAAGCTCAAGGTCCTCGTAGTGGTAGTTCGGATGGCTGTTTCCATGCTTGTCCATGTAGCCTCTGAGAATAGCATGGGCATGAGGATTGCCATGTGAGGTGGCCTCCCAACCGCGGTAGATGAAGGTATGTGAGCTCTGCGCAGCCAGAATTGCATTCATCATTATATTGAAGTCTCCGCTGGTGGGGTTCTTCATCCCTACAGGTACCTCTATTCCGCTGGCGGTGAGTCTGTGCTGCTGGTCCTCCACGGAGCGTGCACCTACAGCAACATAGCCGAGTATGTCGTCAAGGTACTTGTAGTTCTCAGGATAGAGCATCTCATCTGCAAATATGAAACCGGTCTCCTCCACAGCCTTCATGTGGAGGTGGCGTGTGGCCAGGATCCCCTTGTACATGTCGGGCTTGGAGTTCGGGTCAGGCTGATGCAGAAGACCCTTGTAGCCCTGGCCTGTGGTCCGTGGCTTGTTTGTATAGATCCTGGGAACGATCATGATCCTGTCCTTCACCTTCTCCTGCACAGGGACAAGGCGCCCCATGTAGTCAAGGACTGAATCCTCGTTGTCCGCAGAGCATGGACCTATTATCAGGACAAGCCGGTCAGATTTGCCCTCGAAGATGTCGATCAGCTCCTTTCTCTTCTCATCGACGGTCTTCTCGACCGTAGCCGTTACAGGAAACTGCTTCTTGACCTCCTGCGGAATGGTCAGCTTCCTATGGAAATCCATGTTCATATGGCGTACCTCACTTTCTCTTGTTGAACAGGGCCCTTCTGGCGGTAGAGAGCTTCATCTTCTCGCACAGTCCCTGCTTGTCATCTTTTCTCAGCATATCCCTCAGAACGTCCATCTCTGCCATGAAGGTGTCCATCTGCTCCAGCAGAGCGTCCTTGTTCACCAGGAAGAGCTCGCTCCACATCCTCTCGTTGATGTTGGCGATCCTGGTGAGGTCCCTGAACGAGTCTCCGGTGTAGTCCACAAGATGGGTGTTGTCGCTGCAGTCCATAAGGGCAACGGCAATCACATGCGTCAGCTGGGACACGAAGCCTATCATCTCGTCATGCTCCTCAGGGGTCAAAACCGCCACATTGCTGAAACCCAGGAGTCTTCCGAGGTCCTTGCACCAATCGATGGCCTCAGGTGTGTTCTTTGCAGTTGGAGTGACAATGTAGTTGGCATTGTGGAACATCTTCTCGTCACTGTTCTGCACCCCGTAGACCTCGCGGCCTGCCATTGGATGGGCTGGTATGAACTCGACATCCTCCCTGAGTAAGTCCTGGACCTCGTACACTATGCAGCGCTTGACGCCGGTGACATCAGTGATCCGGATGCCGTACTTGAAGTAGGTCTGGTAATCCCGGACCCAGTCCGCAATCAGATGGGGATAGAGACCGAAGATTATGACATCGGCCTTCCGCACCATCTGCGGATCCACATCCGTCCGCCCCTCGTCAATGATGCCGTTCTCGAGTGCGTATGATATCGCTGCAGGGTCAGTGTCTATGGCCATCATGTGATAGCCTATGTGCTTCAGACCCTTTGCATAGCTTCCACCCATGAGGCCCAAGCCCACAATCAAGATGTTCTGGTTGACTATCCACCCCATACTACTCCTCCGTTATGGAAACCCCAAGCTTCCCGATGTCATCGAAGAAGCCAGGGTAGCTCTTTCTTACCGCGCCGGAACCCTCCAGCCTTCCGCCTGTGACTGACAGCATCACTGCCATCGACATGGCTATCCTGTGGTCGTTGTGGGAGCAGACCGGCTCATCGGGCGTTCTTGCCCCACAGCCTTCGACCACTATCTCGTTCTCCTCCAGCCTTGTCCGCACCCCGAACTTGGAAAGCTCAAGGCACATCGCGGCCCCACGGTCGCTCTCCTTGATCTTCAGCCTTCTTGTGCCCGTGAACCTTGCTCCGTTGTGGAGCGCTGCAACAGCCATCAGGACAGGTCCCAGATCAGGGCAGTCAGAGATGTCAATGCTGCAGAAACCTTTCTCAATCAGTTTGAAGAGGTCCCGATAGACCTTGTCCCCCTGAAGGCTGTCCGGATTGAGTCCGGTGACATCGACATCCCCGCCTATCGTGTTGAAGGCCTCAAGGAATGCCGCGTTGGAGTAGTCGCCCTCCACGGTCGATGTGCATGCTCTGTATTCTTGGTTGCCCTTAATCGCGAGTGTTCTCTCGTTCTTCCATTCAACCTTGACTCCAAATTCGTTGAGGACCTGGATGGTCATGTCTATGTAGGGCCTGCTCTCCACGGACTCCGTGATCTCAATGGTGCTGTCCCCATCCAGCAGGGGCAACGCAAACAGAAGACCGGTTATGAACTGGCTGCTGATGTTGCCGGGGACCTTGAAGGTGCCGCTTTGGATTCTCCCTTCAACCTCTATCCCGCCGTTTCCTCTCTCGAACCTTATGCCCTGATTCCTGCAGATGTCCTCGTAGACCGTAAGCGGTCTGGACATGAGGACATCGGAGCCCTCGAACCTTGCCCTGCCGCACAGAACCAGAGCAATCGGGATGAAGAACCTGAGGGTGCTGCCGCTCTCGTTGCACCTGAAGACGGGGTTGCTGCAGACTTCCCCGCACTGTTCGACTTCAATCGAGTCTCTTCCCGTTGTGACATTGCAACCAAGCTGGTTGATGCAGCCGATTGTGGCTTTGATGTCCTCTGAGAGGTCTATGTTGCGGATGGTGCTTCTGCCGTCAGCAAGGGCTGCACAGATCAGGTGTCTGTGGGCCATGCTCTTTGATGGAGGTGCGGTGATCGAGCCTTTTGCCTTTGATGGGTTTATGGTCATGACCAGGCCTCCATGATCTTCCGGACTGTGTTGTCAGGGTCCTCATCCGTCCTTATGTGATGGTCACAGACGCTGCAGTATCTGGCATAGCGGCTGTTGTAGAGCTCTATTAGCTTGTCCCTGGAGCTTGAAAGCGGTCTGTCATCCGTTGGAAGGATGTGGTCCAGAGCCCTGTCCAGGAAGAAGACCACCCCGTTGTTCTTGAGGTGCATGACGTTCCCGTCCCTGAGTATCGCCCCGCCTCCGGTGGCTATGATCACTCCAGTTCTTGAGGAAAGGTCCCTGCAGACCTCTGACTCGATGTCCCTGAAGGCCTTCTCCCCCTGCTCACGTATTATCTCCGATGGGTGCCTGCCCATTTTGGCTTGGATCATCTGGTCGGTGTCCACCAGAACCCTTCCGAGCTCCTTTGCCAGAAGCTCACCGATTGTGCTCTTCCCACATCCGGGCATGCCTATAAGGACTATGTTCTCCTTGTCACGACGGATGCTTCCGAATATCGATTCCACCTTATCCTGGCCGATTGTGCAGTCAAAGAAGCGCTCAGCCGCCACGATGGCCTGAAGCACAAGCATGTAAAGCCCTCCGCAGGACTTCAGCCCGCGACTCTGGGCATCAAGCACAAGCATGCTCCTGAGGGGGTTGTAGATCACATCCACCACACCTTCGAGACTCCTGAACGGTTCAAGGTCCATGGGAGCGGAATCGATGTTCGGATACATGCCGTTTGGGGTCGCATTGATGATGACATCCGCATCGGTGTGGCTTCCGTAGGCCTCTTCATAGCCTATTGTGCCATCTGCTGCCTTTCTGCTTACAACCAGGATGTTCTTTGCCCCAAGGCTTTCTGACACAGCACAGGCGGTCCTGCTTGTTCCGCCGGAGCCGAGGATCAGGACCTTCTTGCCGCTGAGATCCAGCCCCAACGATGTTATCAGTCTTGAAAGGCCGTGGAAGTCTGTGTTGTATCCATGAAGACGCCCGTCTCTGTTGACGATGGTGTTCACGGCACCGATGGCTCTTGCTGCGTCATCGATGCTGTCCAGGTACGGAATGACCTCCTGCTTGTATGGGATTGTGACATTGATGGCCTTGAAGTCCTTGCTCTCCATGAAGGCACCCAGGTCGGAGCGCGGTATCTCCCTGAGGACGTAATCATAGTCCCCAATCTGTCTGTGGACCTCCACCGAGTAGCTGTGACCTAGTTTCTCACCGATCAATCCGTATTCCATTGGTAACCTACAAAGAATCAGTCTGCAAAGAAATCTGTACCATAATGCCCTACAAGGACATCATAGAGAACCAAAGCAACCACACTGTCAACAACGATCCTTGCCCTGTGGACAATGGCAGGGTCATGTCTGCCCTCCACTGCAAGCCTGGCATCCTGACCCTTCAGAAAATCCACCGTATCCTGCTCCTTGTAGATGGAAGGGGTCGGCTTGACCGCGCACCTGAAGACAACCGGCATTCCGTTGGTGATTCCACCGTTGATTCCGCCGTTGTTGTTGGTTCTGGTCACAACCCGTCCGTCCTTCATCCCAAACGGATCGTTGAAATCGCTTCCCCTGCCGTTGACCTTGTCAAAGCCGGCGCCGAACTGCACACCCTTGATTGCAGGGATGCTGAACAGGGCATGGGAGAGCAGGCTCTCGATGCTGTCGAACCAGGGCTCTCCAAGACCTGCCGGAAGACCTGTGACCGCAGTCTCAAGCACTCCTCCAACGCTGTCTCCATCCTTGGAGGCCGCCTCGATGGCCTTTCTCATGTCGGCAGAGACCTGCTCGTCCAGGACGCCGAATCCAAGGTTCCCGAGCATGGCTATCTGGGTGTTCAGTTCATCCTCATTGCCGGAGAACGGAGTGTCGCATATCCCTGCGCATGAGCTCACATGGGTACCGATGAAGATCCCCTTCCTCTTCAGGGCCGGGATGACCACACCACCTGCTGCAACCAGGGCGGCAGTCAGCCTTCCGCTGAAGTGTCCGCCACCCCGGTAGTCCTGGAAGCCATGGTACTTGCACTGGGCGGTGTAATCCGCATGGCCGGGCCTTGCAAGACCTGCAAGCCGGGAATAGTCCTTGCTTCTCTGCTCAGTGTTTGGGATCAGGATGCACAGAGGTGTGCCTGTTGCACGGCCGTTGAACACGCCGCTCACAATCTGAAATCTGTCCGCCTCCACCCTTGCCGTGGAGATTGCGCCCAAAGGCCTTCTGAGAGAGAGCTGATGCTCAATGA
>JAFVFA010000123.1 GCA_017475725.1 Spirochaetales bacterium | reverse complement strand
TTCTTTTGGTTCTTTTCGTTCTGGTCAGCCTTCTTCTGATCTTCCTCGTCTCCATCCAGAGCGAGGACAACACCGGTCTCGGTGGAATCTTCGGAGGAAACAGCGACTCAGCATTCGGTGGACAGTCCAACAGGGTCATGAACAAGATCACAGGATACACGGTTGCAGCATCCATCGTGCTTGCCATCGCAGTGGCCTTCGTGAACAAGTCATCAGACTCTTCAGTCCTCAGCTCGCTCAGCTCACAGGCAGCCGCCACTTCAACGGCAACAGCCGCTGAGACAACAGCTGAGACCCCTGCTGAGACCACAGCAACCGAGTCATCAACGACAACGAACTGATTGAGGATTCTTCCCGATTGAATGGCCGCCTGTGAACAGAGCGGCCAATTTGTCTAAAAAAGGCAAGTATTTGGAGCAGTGATGAGAGTTTGTGTTCTGTATTGTGCAAAGGATGCCAATGATAACCGTCTGAAGGAGCTTGCCTCGAGGATGGCTGAGGGCATCTCCACCAAGGGCCACATGGTGGAGGTCGTTGACATGAACCTTGAGATGGGCAAGATCATCTCCTTCTTCGACTATGTCGTGGTCATCTCCTGCGCCACGGGTTACTTTTCCAAGAACATCCCGTCAAACGTGGCCAAATTCCTTAAGGCAGCGGGCACTGTATCCGGTAAGCGCTGCAGTTGTTATATTAGTAAGAACTGCGGAAGGAAAGGTCGTGTTCTCCAGACACTCATGAGAACAATGGAGGGCGAGGGCATGTACCTCAAGGTCTCCGACATCCTTCCGAACGGAAACTACGCCTATGCGGTCGGCACACGTCTGCACGTGGAATCCGGATTAAAGGAGTGATTATAATGAAGAGAGCATTCGTATTGGTTCTGGCACTTTTCCTTGCCGTCGTCTTTGCATTGCCTGCATTCAGCGCAATCTCCACACCTATCGTCAGGGTCAATCTGACGAAGACCAGGGTCATCACTCAGGAGGAGCTGGATGAGCACCTTGCAACATACAGGGCTGAGTACGGTGACAACCTTGACTCCGCGACCGTCCTTGATGCAATGATCTCCGATGAGCTTCTCGCCCAGGCCATGGAGCGTGACGGGTTCGTGCTCACCGATGAGCAGAAGGACGAGCTTCTTGCATCGCAGAGGGCCAACATCGAGGCCCAGGTCGGTCAGACCCTCACGGATGAGCAGTTCGAGTATGTAATCAGCACAAACCTTGGCGTTGACGTGGACTACTACAAGGAATATCTTGCACAGCAGTACCTTGTGCAGAACTATGTCATGAGCAAGAAGCCTGAGTTCTTCACAGATGAGGCCATCGCCCCGTCAACCGCCGCCGTCGAGGACTTCTACAAGAAGAACAAGTCCACATTCATCAGCCCGGAGAACGTCAAGCTCTCACATATCTATTTCACATTCGGAGAGGACAAGGATGCCGCTCTGAAGGAGGCCACCGAGGTCTCAGAGATGATCAAGGCCGGAAAGATCACATTCGAGAAGGCGGTGACCCAGTATTCCGACGATGCCGATTCGATCAACTCCGCCGGAGAGATCGGCTGGCTCTCGATCAATGACTCAGACACCATGTCATACATGGGCGAGAACTTCTTCAACAAGGTCTTTGCACTCGATGCAGGTGATGTCAGCGGTGTCATCGAGAGCCTTGCGGGCTACCACATCGTCAAGGTCTCCGTCCACAACGATGCGAAGATACTCGGAATCGACGACAAGACGTCCCCGACCGAGACGACCACAGTCCGTGACTACATCACAAGCTACCTTGCAAACCAGAACGCCAACTCACAGTACCAGTCGGCTTACATGTCACTGATCGATGGTCTTAAGTCAGAGGCCTCCATCAAGTATCTTACGAAGTGATGGGGAAGAGGGCTCAATGAAATCCAGACATCTTGCAAGGGCTATAGCGGTTCAGACCCTCTATGCCCTTGATTTCAACGACAGGATCCATGAATGCGAACTCCCTTACTCCGAGGGGTTCGCAGGGTACACCAAGGATGAGCAGGAGGCACTGGAGACTGAGGTCGTCCTGTATGCCTCCTATCTTATTGATGGGGTTCTGGCTCACCTTTCCGAGATTGACGAGATGATAAACCGCTTCTCATCCAAGAGGAGCATAGAGAACATCAATCTCGTTGACAGGAACATTCTCAGACTAAGCATATACACCTTGCTCTACAGCAAGGACATACATCCGAACATCGTCATAGACGAGGCTGTGAAGCTCTCTCAGGAATACAGCACTGAGGTGAACTACAGATTCATCAACGGTCTTCTGGATACTGCAGTGAGGTTCATCCATGATTCTTCTGAAAACTGATGAGCAGATAGAGGGGATCAGAAGATCCTGCCACCTGCTTGCCGAGCTCCTTGACTCCCTAGACGGGCGCATCGTTGCCGGCATGTCCACATGGGAGGTCG
>JAFVFA010000122.1 GCA_017475725.1 Spirochaetales bacterium | reverse complement strand
TTCTACAACGCCAAGGCCAGGCACATAATCGACTGTGCCAAGGCCATAGAGGAGGACTTCAACGGGGTGGTCCCCATGGAGATGGAGGACCTTCTGAAGTTGCCGGGAGTAGGGCGCAAGACTGCCAACTGTCTCAGATCAAATGTATATGGATTGCCGGGAATTGTGGTGGATACGCATTTCTCAAGGGTCGTGAACCGTGTATGCGGCCTTGGAACCAGGGATCCGAAGGTGGTGGAGGACTATGTCTGCGGAAATCTCGATCCCAAATACTGGAACAGGTTCTCCATGACCACCAATCTGCACGGCAGGCTGGTGTGCCATTCCCAAAAACCCGAATGCACTGTCTGCCAGGCCAGGGAGCTGTGTGCAGAGATTGAGAAATCTTAGCGCGTAAGGACTTTACATAATCTCGATAATTTGATAAGTTCCTAATGTTGCACTGCACGTAAAAGATATTTATTTAAGGTGGATATATTATGGCACGTAGATGTGATATTTGCGGAAAAGGAACAATGGCTGGTAACGTGGTCACCAGAAAAGGACAGCCCAAGAAGAAGGGTGGTGTCGGTCAGCACATCGGAGTCACGACTAAGCGTGTCTTCAGACCGAACATCATCACAGTCAGAACTCTTGTCAACGGCACACCGACAACAATGAAGGTTTGTGCAAGATGCCTCAGAGCTGGCAAGATTGAGAAGCTTGTATAATCCAAGCGTCTATGCAAATAGATGAGAGAGTCCCGAGAGGGGCTCTTTTTTTGCTTTTGGGGAGTATAAGGAATACTCAGCGGATTCGCATTGTGGGCAGATTCCTTATGGCCAGCGTTGTGCAGCAGCCTTCTCCGAACAGCTTCTCCATGTGCCTCGCATAGGAGTCGGTCCTGTCGAACGGGATGTATGCCTCAAGTGTCCCGGCGAATCCGCCTCCCTGGACCCTGAAGGCCCCTTCGCCGCCAAGGAAAGAGTCGGTCATCATGTAGGCCAGGGCAATACCCTGTTCTCCGGCCGCTTTAGGGCTGTAGATGTTCTGAAGATACTTGAAGGATGACTCTCCGCTTGCTGTGACCAGCTTGAGGTAGGTACCGAAGTCCTTTCTGCTCAGGGCATCCACCATGGCGTCGACCCTTATGTTCTCCTCGAAATAGTGATAGGCACGAAGGATCGCCCTGTCGTTTGAGATCGCCTCACGCAGTTTGCCAACATTCTGCCGGAACTGCTCGTAAGGAACCTCCCTGAGGACGCTCTTTCCGAAGAACCTGGCCACTGATTTCATCTCAAGAGGAATGGATGCATAGTCGTCGGTCAGATCGGCATGGTTGCCGCCGGTGGTTGTGATCACAAGGTTGTAGCCGTAGTCGGCGAAGTCTATTGCAATTGGGGTGATTGCAGGAGCCTTCGGATCCCTGAAGTCTATTCCTACTATCCCTCCGTTGGCGCATGCCAACTGGTCCATCAGACCGCTTGGTTTGCCGAAGTAGTCGTTCTCGGCCTCCTGTCCCATGATGGCAAGGTCTGTGGTGGAGAACCTGTCACCGTTGTAGAGGGAGTTGAAGATGGTTCCGACAAGGACCTCCACCGCTGCGGAGCTGCTGAGGCCTGACCCCTTGAAGACACGTGAGCTCATGTTGGCCTTGAAGCCCCCAATGCTGCCTCCACGTCTGATGATGGAGGCGGCGACCCCTTTTACCAGAGCTTCTGTGGTTCCGTAGAGGCTGGGGTCTATCCTGAGTTCTGAGATGTCGACCTCAATGACCGGGTAGCCCTCGCTTGCAATGGTGACTGCATTGCCTGGAACCTTCCTGACAGCGGCTATCGTGTCGAGGTTTATTGAGCCTGCAATGACCTTGCCCAGGTTGTGGTCGGTGTGGTTTCCGCCCAGCTCGGTTCTGCCTGATGTGGAGAACAGTGCCTCGGGTTTCTCCCCGAAGATCTCCAGATGTCTTCCGAAAAGGTCATCGAATCTCCTTTCCGCTTCGTTTGAGTCTGCGAGTCTTCCGTACAATCCAGCAATATCCATCGTCTATTCTCCTGAGAATTACAGCAAGTCGATTATATAGTAAAACATCTGACGGGTACAGTAATTTGCCGCTGTTGAGGAACCCCATGCGCTTCACAGGAAACGATGCATCATTGTCAACCAGGTCCTCTATGGTCTTTGCAAGGATTTTGGGGTTCCAGCCCTTCAGGCATCCGAAAAACGGATTGAAAATGGCTTTGTTTCCGCATATCAGCCTGTTTTCACAGCCGCAAAGTATGAAAGAGGCTGTTGTTGCGCTGAATCTGAACGGATACATCCTTATCATGGCCTTCAAGGCCATCTCACCGTCCATGTTCTCCTTCACCTTCTTCAGGCAGACATCACATCCGGTGCACTCATCCTTCTCCTGCCCAAGCATCCTCAGAAGGGAGATCCGTCTGCAACTGCTGCCGGTGAAGATCGGGAGAAGGGGGCTGTAGGGAATCTCCAGGTCCTTGTCCTGACGGGTGACGACCACCCATGCCACGGAGATCTCTCCATCCCTTCCGGCACGGCCAGACTCCTGAAGATACTCCTCTATGCTGTCAGGGAGCCTGTGGTGGATGACCGTGCGTACGCATTTTTTGTCCACCCCCATTCCGAAGGCTGCCGTGGAGCAGAGCACACCGTCCTGGGACTCCATGAACCATGCCTCAAGTCTCTCCCGCTCCTCTCTGGAGAGGCCTGCGTGGTAGTATCGCATATCGATGTCCTTGCATTCCATCTTCAGATGCAGGCAGAGGAGCTTCGCGTCGGCACGGGTTCTGCAGAATACAAGAGCAGGTTTTCTGCAGCTTCTGACAAGGTCAAGGACGCCTTGCTCCCTGTTCAAAGTGGGGTAGGTGGCGTAGATTATGTTGGGTCTGTCGGCATCGCCTCTGACTATCAGCGGGCGGGAGGTGAACAGACATGTACGGATGTCCCTTATCGTCTGGTCGGACGCCGTTGCAGTGAACGCCAGTATCTGATGGGGCATCAGACGCAGAACAACCTCTGTAAGCCCCAGATAGGCAGGCCTGAAATCCTTTCCCCACTGCGATATCACATGGGCCTCGTCAATCACAAGAAGGCTGATGCGGAACATCCTGAGGTGGGCCATTACCCAGCTGCTCTGCAGACTCTCCGGTGTGGTGACCACTATCTTTGTACCGTTCTTGAGCTTGTCGAAGCTCTTCCGTCTCTGCTGGTAGGTCTGGCCGCCACGGATGCAGACGCAGTCTATCCCCGCTTCCGAGAGCTTCAGCATCTGGTCGTTCATCAGGGCAAGAAGAGGGTAGACGATCACGGTTATCCCTTTGCAGAGTGTAGCCGGTATCAGGAAGCACAGGGATTTCCCTGTTCCGGTTGGCAGAATGACTATCTGGTGCCTTACATGGAAGCTGTCCTCCTGTTCCATGATCCTCTGTATTACCAGTAGCTGGTATGGCTTGAGCGCCAGGATGCCGAATCTCTCATGTGCCGTGTTTACTATGGTCGTTGTTATGTCCTGCATGACAACAGTTACAGCGAAAAAGCCGAAAAGATTATTTTTTGCAGGGTATCTGCTTTACGTGCAATGAATTGTAACCTGAGAACAACTGGGTGGTCAAATGGGGTGGTCGTGATGCGTCCCTTGACTACATGTAGTGCTGAACTGAAGGTTCATTTGGATATCTAGTGCTCTCTTTCATGCTGAAAACCCGTTTTTGCGCAAATTCGCAGTTTTTTTCTCTTCCAGTTCTTCCGTCTTGTGCTATACTCGATTTAGCTCGTTATACAAACAAAGAGAAAAGAGTGGTTCCAGATGCCTGTCAGGCTATGGGGCCGGGAAGGGAACTGAGACCTGTGAGGTTGAGGTTCCTTTTTCTTCCTCCTAGTAGTCACCCCTTTTTCTGAGTTCCTTCCTTATGTAACGGAAAGTCTCCTTCTCGCCGTTCTCAGCAAGCATGCTCACAAGCTTTCCCAGAAGCTCCCGTGTCTCCGGATGCATGTCCTCCTCTGAGGATCTTCTGTTGTAGTATTCCAGCGCACTGTATTGTGTGTACTGGTCCTTCATGTACACCTTGCATGCCGCCACTCTGTCGCAGAACATCTCTATGACGTACACAAGCGGCATCTTCACAGGAACCACCTTCTTCTGTGCAATGGAGTAGTCCATCCAGTAGTCGTAGTGGTGCCTGTTCCTTCCCTTGTGGTGCATCCAGGCCATCGAATGTCCGTATC
>JAFVFA010000121.1 GCA_017475725.1 Spirochaetales bacterium | reverse complement strand
CAGGGCTGTGGAGATTCAGGAGTTCTACATTGCAGGGAAGTCAGGCTTCATGCGCAGCCAGAGGAGGAATCCGGAGAAAACCCAGACCATATCAGGGTTCAAAGAGTTCTGCGCCTGTGATGAATGCATCGACAGGAAACTGAAGGACATCATGAATCCGATGCACGGATTCATGAGCCAGTTCAAGATAGGTTTCATTGTCCTTGCCTTCGGAATTGTGATTCTGGCCATGTACGGCGGGAAGGACAACGTCTACACCATAGGGGGAGTGATTCTTGTGGCCATAGCTCTTCTGAGAGCCTACAGCTTCTTCCGCAAGGCAAGGGCCAGAAGGGCGCAGTACCTGAAGATGTCGGAGATGAACAGGCGTTTTGTCACCGCCTGGGAATGCATATCCGAGTCTGCTCCCAGACGAGAGGGGGACCACAGCGTCTTCTTCATCCCCGTGACATCAGCCACAGAGAAGATGTCAAGGGATGATTTCTCCAAGTACTACAAGCTTACGCATGAGAATGCCGCGGAGTTCTACAGGATGATCCACGGCAAGAGCAAATCCACTGCATCTGAGCCAGAAGAGGAGATCGATGAACGTGAACCGAACACCGATCTGTCTGACGAAGACTGACTTTATATGATATAATCGTCCCATCTCTTGCCTTTGGGGGACAGATCAGCTATGGAATGCATATCATGCAAGGGGCGTGAGGGCTCCTTCTCTTTCAAGACCATCGAGGTCCGGACGATTCTCAATCCCGGAAGGAACAGCCTGTTCAAGAAGAACCGCATCCCCGCCACAAGGACCCAGAAGCTTGGGGATCTCAGGGAGCTCAGCGTCTGCGACGACTGCATCGAGAAGAGATACCACGAGATATTGCACCCATGGAAGGAGTTCCTGAACACCTGCAAGGTCGGTGTGATACTGTTCGTGATAGGTCTGGCGCTCATTGTCTTCTACATAGGCAGGCAGAACATTCTGGCGATAGGCGGTGCGGCGCTCATAGCCCTTGCCCTGTACAGGTTCCTGAAATACTGGGGTTTCGCGCTGAGACGGAAGGACGAGTACATGAAGTTCTCCGAGGACAACAGGAGGTTCGCCTTGGCATGGGAGATAGTCTCCCAGTCCGCCCCCAAGCGCGATGGCGTCGAGAGCATATACTTCGTGCCGATAACGAAGGCCACTGAGAACATGAAGCGCGAGGACTTCATGAAGTACTACGGTCTGACCAAGGAGAACGCCGACCAGTTCCACAAGATGCTCCACGGCAAGTTCAAGGCTGCATCCCAGAGACTTGGACAGGACAGTCTGGATGACAGGGAACCCAACACTGAGCTGACTGAGAACGACTGATCCCGGGGTGACAAACCCGAATGGAGAACGGAAGAAATGAAGGACAACCAGATCTACATCACATATGGGAAGGATGCAGGCAAGATGGCCACAGACCTGATGGAGGCTGTGGACCTTGCATCGATGATAGGCGACAGAGGAAAGAGGATAGGCCTCAAACCCAATCTGATCACCTCTTCCACTCCGGAGCATGGTGCGGTGACCCATACGGAGATTGTGGTTGCAGTCATAGAGTACCTCCAGGACCACGGTTTCAATGACATAAGGATAATCGAGAGCTCCTGGGTCGGTGACAGCACAAGGCGTGCCTTCGCCGTCAACGGATACCCGCACATCTCAGCCAGGTACCATGTTCCGCTTGTGGACGTCAAGGACGATGACTACGAGAGGAAGACCGCAGCGGGAATCACCATGGAGATCTCAAAGGAGGCTCTGGAGACGGACTTCCTGATAAACCTGCCCGTCCTGAAGGGGCATTGCCAGACCCTGATGACATGCGCACTGAAGAACATGAAGGGGATCCTCTCCGACAGGTCCAAGAGACTGTTCCATTCCCTTGGACTTCACAAGCCTATTGCCGCCCTCAACAGCATAAGGAAGCCGGAGTTCGTCCTTGTTGACAACATAAACGGCGATCTGGACTTTGAGGAGGGAGGGACCCCTGTCTACACCTACAGGATGCTTGCCGGCGTGGATCCGGTTCTGATGGACAGCTTCTGCGCCGACCAGATAGGATTCTCAACATCTGAGATCCCGTACATAGGCATGGCCGAACGGCTTGGCGTGGGAAGCGCGGACCTCTCCAAAGTGGAGACCGTGGAGCTCAACGAGGCCATCTGTCTTCCCTCAAGGTCCACAGGCCGTGCAAGAAGCCTTGAGAGATACACCAACGCGGATTCGGCATGCTCCGCATGCTATGCCAACCTGATAAACGCCCTTGCAAGGATGGATGAGAACGGCACCCTGCGCGGTGTGAAAGAGAAGAGCATCTGCATAGGTCAGGGCTTCCGTGGGAAGGAGGGGGAGATCGGCGTGGGCAACTGCACCAGACTGTTCAGGACAAGCGTCAGAGGCTGCCCTCCAAGCGCAAGCTCAATCCGTGATATGCTGGAGAGCATGTAAAGGGGGAGAGCCTATGTTCCTTTGGTGTGCCATAGATCTGGATGACCAGATGACCGCTTTGAAAGGGGAGGTCAGAAGAGTCTCTGAGGAGCTTGGGGTTGAGAACATAGCCCTTGGCCTGCCATTCCATGTGTCACTTCGGATCTCATTCGAGGTCCCTGACGAGAGGGAAGAGGAGGTCAAGGCTTCCATGAGTGAGTACTTCTCCACGCTCAGAAGCTTCAGGTTCGAACCTCTCTGCATGGAGAGGCAGTCCAACGTGGTCTGGGTCCGAATGAAGGACAACCCAAAGCTGTCAAGGATCCATGAAGGCCTTTGCAGAATGCTCCAGGAGCGCTTCGGAGTACCCATGGCTGAGTTCGACAGGAGCTTCATCTTCCACAGCACCCTTGCATGGACTGCGGACGAGGAAGGTGCCGACAGGATCTTCCGTAAGCTTTCGGATGCAAAGGTCCCATCCTCGTTCAAGGCCAAGAACTTTGTGGTGGGCAGAGCCTTCACGGGCAAGCCGGGTGATTTCAAGGTTGTAGGGAACTGCGAGATAGCTGAGGACCAGGACGACTACCTGATGTGATCCGGTTCCAGATGGAACACCAGGCCGAAAAAAGGAAAAACCCCACAACACCTTTATTTCCGGCATTGTGAGGTTCTGCGTTTGGGCCCACTGAGATTTGAACTCAGGACCAAAGGATTATGAGTCCTCTGCTCTAACCGCTGAGCTACAGGCCCTAGTGCTATCGCACGGTGCTTTAAATTAGCACTTTTGTATTTGAATTTCAACCCTGACATAAAAAAACTTGTGTTTGAGTTGATTAATCAATATCATTTAGCTCAATGAGACGTGGTTTGCTTAAAGTTCCGGCCATTTTACTTGCACTGATCCTTGCGCCTTCATGTCTCTTTGCCATCACATTCGATACAAGGCTCACCGGAATCACGACACACCCAGACTTCTGGTTCGGTCTCTTCCCTTCCAGTTTCCGCTGCTTCATAGGGGTTGAGGACATCGAGTTCGTGTCGGACAGGGTGACCGAGGCAGGACTGGAGCTTGCCACCGGAACAATAGCCAGAACACTTTCGCAGGACCCTCTGACCGGAGACATTCTGGACGGGTCCGATTCGACGTTCAGCAGCAACAGGTACTACGATGTCACGTATGCATCATGGAAGATAGGTCTTGCACAGGGTCTTGGATGGTCTGACCAGGCTGACTTCGACCTGCTCACGCTTCGGTTGACCCTTGACGGGCAGTGGGAGGTGGCCCTTGACCCTCTGATGCAGATATCCAGGACAGGCTATCCGTTCAAGAGCATTGCTGCGTTCAGCGGGGCTGTACCCGGAGAGGTTCTGCCCGGAACCCCGGACCTGTCAGGCAACAGGCAGCTCATAAGCATGGGCTTCGATCTGTACGGCAAGCTATCCGACCAGCTTCTGAGCGTCGGAATACTGGACGGACTCTCCGCTGAGTTCAAGTTCGTCTGGGCGCCTTCATTCCTGACCCTGTCCAAGGGCTACGGAGGCTTCGCTGACTACTGGAAGGTCTGGGGCTATGCGGAATATGCGAAGATGATCCATCAGAAGACGCTGCCGGACGGCAAGAACAAGTGGTCCCTGGGGATCGCCAACGAGTTCGAGATCCGTGTACTCGGAGGTGAGTATGTGCCGGAGTACGCCAGGACCCTCAAGTCCCACATCTGGTGGTATGAGCCTGAGAACATGACCTTCCTCGCCAAGGACACCCTGAGGCTGAACTACTATGGAGAGCAGTTCCTCGGGAACTGTGTTCCGTACATCTATCTGTTCCTGGACATGAACTACTCAGGTGGAAAGCTGAACAACTGCATCAACGAATACATCGCCTCGGCATGGGAGGGGAGCTTCGGAATCCACATAGAGCTGCAGATGTTCGATGCGCTTCACATCTACTATGAAATCGGCAGGATTTTCCTGTATACTGGTGAAAACCAGTCCTACAATCCAGGCTTCATGCCTGCAAAATTCGGAATATCATTCTCGCTTCCCCGCGTAGAGGGTGCGGATTGGTCAATATAGGGAAAGGGGCATTGCAATGAAGAAAGCTTTGGTCGTCGTTCTTGTGCTTGCTGTCGCTGTCTGCAGCGTGTTCGCAGGTGATTTCAAGTTCCTGTTCACGGAGCTTGACCAGCATCCCGAGATTCTCGCGGGCTTCCTGCCGACTCTCACAACCATAGGTGTCGGTTACAACGGGCTGGATCTCATTGAGGGTGATCTGACACAGGTGCAGGTCACCATCGGCGGCGGATACACGCAGAGGGCGTTGTTCCAGAACCCCCTGACCGGTGAGCCCCTGATTGATGACATAATGCTCTATGACACCATCCAGATGAGATGGAACCTGAAGTTCCTGCAGGGCTTCGGTGACTCCTGGGTTGAGGGCAAGGACCTTGTGACTGCATATGTGGGTTACGAGGGAAGGGCCGAGAAGGGCGTGGACTCCATGGTCCT